>NZ_JAIUJZ010000005.1:0-15835 GCF_020176775.1 Saccharopolyspora sp. 6M | reverse complement strand
CACACCTAACTGTCCCCCGCGGTAGCCCAGACCCCGCCGGGGGTGGGGCGCTCATCGGGGGGGGGCCCCCGCGGGGCCCCCCCCCCGGGGGGGGGGGGGGCCCCCCCGGTCGTGCTGCTCAGGCCTCGCGGCGGGCCGGACCGTCCAGCTCGGCGACCTGCTGCTGGTCGCGGAGCCGGTCCGCGACCCACTCGGTGACGCGGCGCGCCACGTCCTGCTCGGTGAGGCCCAGGTCGGCCAGCACCTGCTCGCGGGAGGCGTGCTGCAGGAACTCGTTGGGCACCGCCAGGTCGCGCAGCGGCACGTCCACCCCGGCGTCGCGCAGCGCGGCCGCCAGCGCCCAGCCGAATCCGCCGTGCCTGCCGCCGTCCTCCAGGGTGACGACCAGCTCGTGCTCGGCGGCCATGGTCACGACCTGCTGCGGCACCGGCGTCACCCAGCGCGGGTCGACGACGGTGACGCCGATGCCCTGCGCGGCCAGGCGCCGCGCCGCGGCCACCGCGGTCTCGCCGAACGCGCCGACGACGGCCAGCAGCACGTCGCTGCGCTCGCCCCCGTCCGGCCGATGCAGCACGTCGACGCCGCCGACGCGCTCCAGCGCCGGGACCTCCTCGATGACCGAGCCCTTCGAGAACCGCACCACCGTCGGCCCGTCGTCGACGGCGACGGCCTCGCGCAGCTCCTCCCGCAGCGTCACCGCGTCGCGCGGCGCCGCCACCCGGATGCCCGGGATCAGGCCGAGGATCGACATGTCCCACATGCCGTTGTGGCTGGCACCGTCGTCACCGGTGATGCCGGAGCGGTCCAAGGTCACCGTCACCGGCTGGCGGTGCAGCGCCACGTCCATCAGCAGCTGGTCGAACGCGCGGTTCAGGAACGTCGAGTACACCGCGAACACCGGGTGCAGCCCGCCCATCGCCATGCCCGCGGCGGAGGTCATCGCGTGCTGCTCGGCGATGCCCACGTCGAAGCAGCGGTCCGGATAGGCCTTCGCGAACTTGTCCAGGCCGGTCGGCCCGAGCATCGCGGCGGTCATCGCCACCACGTCGGAGCGCTCGCCACCGATGCGCACCAGCTCGTCGGAGAACACGTTCGTCCAGCTCTTCGGCGTCGGCGAGGTCGGCAGCCCGGTCTCCGGGTTGATCACCTTCACCTGGTGCATCTGGTCGGCCTCGTGGTTCTCCGCCGGGGCGAAGCCGTTGCCCTTGCGGGTGACGGCGTGCACGATCACCGGGCCGCCGAAGGAGCGCGCCATCGCCAGCGCCTGCTCCATGGCCTTCATGTCGTGCCCGTCGACCGGGCCGAGGTACTTGATGCCGAGGTCGGAGAACATCACCTGCGGGCTGAACGCGTCCTTGAGCCCGGACTTCGCGGCGTGCAGGCCGGTGTAGAGCGGCCTGCCGACCACGGGCAGGTTGCGCAGCGTGCTGCGGCCGCGCTCCAGCGCCTTCTCGTAGCCCGGGTTGAGCCGCAGCGCCGAGAGGTGCTCGGCGAACCCGCCGATGGTGGGCGCGTAGGAGCGGCCGTTGTCGTTGACGATGATGACCAGCGGGCGCTCCTGGTCGGCGGCGATGTTGTTCAGCGCCTCCCAGCACATGCCGCCGGTGAGCGCGCCGTCGCCGACGATCGCCACCGCGTGCCTGCCGCCGCCGGTGAGCTGGAACGACCGAGCCAGCCCGTCCGCGTAGGACAGCGAGGTGGAGGCGTGCGAGTTCTCCACCAGGTCGTGCTCGCTCTCGGCGCGCGACGGGTAGCCGGACAGGCCGTCCCGCTTGCGCAGCCGGTCGAAGCCCTCCTGACGACCGGTCACGATCTTGTGCACGTACGCCTGGTGCCCGGTGTCGAAGACCACCGCGTCCCGCGGTGAGTCGAACACCCGGTGCACCGCCAAGGTCAGCTCCACGGCGCCCAGGTTCGGGCCGAGGTGCCCGCCGGTGCGGGACACCTTCTCGATCAGGAAGGAGCGGATCTCAGCGGCCAGCTCCACCAGCTCACCGTGCTCCAGGCGTTTCAGGTCGGCCGGACCTTGCACGGATTCCAGCAGCGTCACCGCTCCACCTCGTTCGTCATCCCGCATCACATGCCTTCACCACCGGGGCGGGGCGCCTCGCGACGGCCGGGCTCACCCTCGGGGAACCGCGACCAGTCTACGGAGCACGACCACCCGCTCCGGACAAGGTACGCACGCCACCGGGGAGGCCGGATCACCGGTCAAGGCGACGCCCGCACCGGTCTCACCGGCCACAACGAACACCCGGCGACAACTGGGAACGGCTTGCGCAGCGGGATTTCCTCCAGTCGAGCGGACCAGCACCACCCGTTCCGACCAACGCGACCACTCACCGCACACGTCGCACGTTCGAGGCGGACGACCACCCGGCCCGGGAAGCCGGCCGCGTCATAGCCCTGTCCTGTCAGCGGCGAAGCCGATGAGCAGCGCCCACGCACGCAACAGGACCACCCGCGGGTTCTCAGCGGGATTCTCGCGAGGACAGCTTTTTTGCTCGTGGCCGAGCCACTAGGAAAAAAGATCCCGCAGCGAGAATCCCGCTGAGGTTCCGCCGCCCCAGCCCTACGCAGCAGAAGACAGCGAGACAGGCATCAGCCGCGGGTCAGGAGGGCTATGCACTCCATGTGATGAGTCATCGGGAACGCGTCGAACGCCTCCAGGTCCGCGAGCCGGTAGCCCTGCTCGGCGAACAGGCTCACGTCCCGCGCCAGCGCCGCCGGATCGCAGGCCACGTGGACCACGCGCTCCGGCCCCGCCGCGCACACGGCCTCGACGATGCGGCGCCCGGCGCCCTTGCGCGGCGGGTCCAGCACCACCACGTTCGGTGCGGGCAGCTCCTCGTCGGCCAGCACCTCCTCCACGGTGCCCGCCCGGAACGACACCTGCGGCAGGTCGCGGAGGTTCGCCACGGCGTCCTCGGTGGCGCGCCGCGAGGACTCCACCAGCAGCACGTCCCCGGCGGGCCCGGCCTGCGCGGCGAGCCCCGAGGCGAACAGCCCCACCCCGCCGTAGAGGTCCCAGGCCACCCCGCCCGCCGGAACCTGCGCCATCCGGGCGACGGCCCGCGCGAAGGTGTCGGCGGCCGCCGGGTGCACCTGCCAGAAGCCGTCCGCGGACACGTCCCAGGAGCGGCCGGCGGCCTGCTCCCGCGCCGTGGCGGAACCGTGCACCGGCGTGCTCACGACGGCACCGCGCTTGCCGCGGCGGCGCTGCGGGGCGCGTTCGCGCAGCGTCAGGTGCACCGCGGAGTCCGCGTCGGCCGCGACCTCCAGCTCGGCGCCCTGCGGCCACTCCCGGTCGGTGAGCCCGTCCAGCGCACCGCGCACCGTGATCGGGCAGTCCTGTACCGGCAGCACCCGGTGGCTGCGGTGCGGGTGGAACCCGGGCCGCCCGACCCGGTCCACGGCCAGCCGCACCCGGGTGCGCCAGCGCAACGGCCCGCCGGGCAGCTCCTGCACCTCGACGGACCGGTCCAGCCCGGCGAGGCGCTGCAACTGCTCGTGCAGCACCGCCGCCTTCAGCTCCCGCTGCGTGCCGTGGTCGGCGTGCTGCCAGTCGCAGCCGCCGCAGCGGTCGTGGCCCAGCGCCATGTCGGCCAGCGGGCACGGCGGCGCGACGCGCCCCTCCGCGGCGGTGAACACCTCGACGGCGTCCGCCCGGCAGAAGCCCTTGCCCGGGTCGTCGGTGACCTCGGCCAGCACCACCTCGCCGGGCAGCGCGTGGCGCACGAACACGACGCGCCCCTCGTGCCTGGCCACGCAGTGGCCGCCGTGCGCGACCGGCCCCACGTCCAGCTTCAGGCGCCTGCCGGTCCAATCCAACTTCTCGGTCACCGACGTTCAGTCCCCTTCGATTCGCCCAAACCGCGGCGCAACGCGCCCGGCATCACCCGGGTCTTGGCGCGCTGCTTCGCCCGGGTCGACGACGCGAGCTGCCACGGCACGCTCGTCACCATCACCCCCGGCTCGAACAGCAACCTGCCTTTGAGCCGCAACGCGCTCTGGTTGTGCAGCACCTGCTCCCACCAGCGCCCCACCACGTACTCCGGGATGAACACCGTGACCACGTCACGGGGGCTGTTGCGGCGGATCCGCTTCACGTACTCGATCAGCGGCCGGGTCACCTCACGGTACGGGGACTCGATGACCTTCAGCGGCACCGGCATGTCCTTCGACTCCCAGATGGCGGTGAGCTTCCTGGTCCCGGCGTCGTCGACGTTCACGGTGACCGCTTCGAGCGTGTCGGGGCGGGTGGCGCGCGCGTAGGCCAGCGCGCGCAGCGTCGGCAGGTGCAGCTGCGAGACGAGCACCAGGGCGTAGTTGCGCGACGGCAGCACCGCGGGCTCGGCGTCGTACTCCGCCAGCTCCTCCTGCACCGAGTCGTAGTGCCTGCGGATCGCCGTCATCAGCAGGTAGATCGCGCCCATCGCCGCCAGCGCGATCCACGCGCCCTTCGCGAACTTCGTCACCAGCACGATCACCAGCACCGATCCGGTCAGCACCAGCCCGAACGCGTTGATCGCCTGGGAACGCCGCATCCGGCGCCGCGCCGCCTGGTCCTGCTCCTTGCGCAGCAGCCGGTTCCAGTGCCGCACCATGCCGGTCTGGCTCACCGTGAACGACACGAACACGCCCACCACGTACAGCTGCACCAGCCGGGTGACCTCGGCGTCGAAGGCCAGCACCAGCACCACCGCGAACGCGGCGAGGAACAGGATCCCGTTGGAGAACGCCAGCCGGTCGCCCCGGGTGTGGAACTGGCGCGGCAGGTAGCGATCCTGGGCGAGGATCGATCCGAGCACCGGGAACCCGTTGAACGCGGTGTTCGCCGCCAGCACCAGGATGATCGCGGTCGCCGCCGTCACGAAGAACGCACCGGGCGGGAACACGTCGAACACCGCGCCCGCGATCTGCGCCACCATCGTGTGCTGCACGTAGCCGGGCGGCGCCGAGGTGATCTGCGCCGCCGGGTTCTCCGCGAGCCGCACCCCGGTGAGCTGCGCGAGCCAGATCAGGCCCATCAGCATCGCCACCGAGATGGCGCCCATCATCAGCAGCGTCGTCGCCGCGTTGCGCGACTTCGGCTTCTGGAACGCGGGAACGCCGTTGCTGATCGCCTCCACCCCGGTCAGCGCGGCCGCGCCCTGCGAGAACGCACGCATCACCAGGAACACGAACGCGAGCCCGGCCAGCTGGTTCTCGTCCGGCATGACCTCGACGCCCGCGCTCTCCGCGCGCATCGGCTGGTCCAGCACCACGGCCCGGAACAGGCCGAACACGATCATCCCGAGCACGCCGAGCAGGAACGCGTACACCGGCACGGCCAGGAAGCCGCCGGATTCGCGCAGGCCGCGCAGGTTGATCGCGGTGAGCACCACGATCGCCGCGACCGCGAACCACTCCTTGTGGGTGGCCACGAACGGGATCAGCGCGCCGACGTTCGCCGCCGCCGAGGAGATCGACACCGCGACGGTCAGCACGTAGTCGACGAGCAGCGCGCTGGCCACCGTCAACCCGGCGTGCCTGCCGAGGTTCACGGTCGCGACCTCGTAGTCGCCACCGCCGGACGGGTAGGCCCGCACGTTCTGCCGGTAGCTGGCCACCACGGTGAGCATCACCAGCGCGACCAGCGCTCCCACCCACGGCGTCCACGCGTAGGCGGACAGGCCCGCCACGGACAGCACCAGGAAGATCTCCTCCGGTGCGTACGCCACCGAGGACATGGCGTCGGAGGCGAACACGGGCAGCGCCAGCCGTTTCGGCAACAGCGTGTGCGACAACCGGTCACTGCGGAACGGACGCCCTACCAGCAGGCGTTTCGTCGCGGTCGCGAGCTTGGACACGGGCATGAGCGTAAGTGCTCCGCTCGCGCGCGCCGCCGGGCCCGCCCGTGGCGCAGGTCTCCCCGCCCCCGGCCGCGTGACCGGCGCCGTCGGCCTCGGCTACCGTGCACACGCTGAGAGCGGCGGTTCCCCGCCGGCGAGCGTGCGGCAGCCGCGCAGCCGCCTCGCCGGGTACCGTCACGCTGGCGCGGCGGTCGGCCGCCGTGCCGCCGACCGCCCGTGATGAGGAGACAAGGCCGTGCACGTCGTGATCCTGGGCTGCGGCCGGGTGGGGGCATCCCTCGCCGCCGCCCTGCAACGGCTCGACCACACCGTCGCCGTGGTGGACAAGGACGAGGGCGCGTTCCACCGGCTCGGCAAGGACTTCACCGGCCGCCAGGTCACCGGCAACGGATTCGACCGGGACGTGCTGACCGAAGCGGGCATCGAATCCGCCGCGGCGTTCGCCGCCGTCTCCAACGGCGACAACTCGAACATCATCGCCGCCCGGGTGGCGCGCGAGACGTTCGGCGTGGAGCACGTCGTCGCCCGCATCTACGACCCGAAGCGCGCCGCCGTGTACGAGCGGCTCGGCATCCCCACCGTGGCCACCGTCCCGTGGACCACCGACCGGTTCCTGCGGATGCTGCTGCCCGAAGGGGTCGCGACCGCCTGGCGCGAACCGTCCGGCGCCGTCGCCGTGCTGCAGCTGCCGCTGCACGAGGACTGGGTCGGCAGGCGCGTCGTCGAGCTGGAGGACACCACCGGCGCCCGGGTGGCGTTCGTGATGCGCTTCGGCGGCGGCGTGCTGCCCGACCGCAAGACCGTCATCCAAGCCGACGACGACGTCTACGTCGCCGCGCTGTCCGGCACCGTCACCGACGTCACCGCGGCGGCGCTGCGCGCACCAGAGGAGACCGAGTGATGCGCATCGCGATCGCCGGCGCCGGGGCCGTCGGCCACTCCATCGCCGGTGAGCTGCTCGACGGCGGCCACCAGGTCATGCTCATCGAGCGCGGCACCGAGAACTACCGGCCGAAGACCCTCCCCGACGTGGAGTGGGTCCTCGCCGACGCCTGCGAACTCGCCTCGCTGGAGGAGGCCGGGTTGCAGTCCTGCGACGTGGTCATCGCGGCCACCGGCGACGACAAGGTGAACCTGGTGGTCTCGCTGCTGGCGAAGACCGAGTTCGCGGTGCGCCGCGTCGTCGCCCGGGTCAACGACCCGCGCAACGAGTGGCTGTTCACCACCTCCTGGGGCGTCGACGTGGCCGTGTCCACGCCGCGGATGCTCGCCGCCATGGTCGAGGAGGCCGTCAACGTGGGCGACCTGGTGCGGCTGATGACGCTGCGGCAGGGCCAGGCGAACCTCGTGGAGATCACCCTGCCCCCGGACACCTCGCTCGCGGGCCGCCGGGTGCGGGACCTGGCGCTGCCGCCGGACGCGGCGCTGGTGACGATCCTGCGCGGCGGCCGGGTCATCGTCCCGCAGCAGGACGACCCGGTGGAGGCCGGCGACGAGCTGCTGTTCGTGGCGGCGGCCGAGGTGGAGCCGCAGATCCGCGAAGCGGTCCACGGCCGCTGAGCGACTGGTAGCGGAGTCCCCCTGCTCCCGCAGGCGGGGAGCCAGCCACCATCTGGGCAGCAGGGCCCCGCGGGTGCTTCAGCGCCGCCCTCGCGGGGACGGCGCCCCCGTGCGGCGGAGCCGACGATCCCGCGACGAGGACGCGCCTGAGGTTCACCCGTCCCCGCGGCGAGCGGAGGCGGGAGGAGCTCAGTTCTCGCCTTCGGGCAGGGTGTGGCGGGCGTACGCGGCCCGGTCGGCGGCGTCGCGCTCGGCCTGCTCGCGGTCCGCGGCCTCCTGCGCGATCTTCGAGGCGCGGCGAACGGCCCACACGGTCACCAGCAGCGCCAGCACCGTCAGCGGGTAGCCCATCGCGATCCGCGCGAACCCGAGCCACGCGGTCTCGTCCGCGTTGTACAGCCACTGCTGCACCACGTACTTGGCGGCGAACACGACCACCCACGCGAGCGTGGCGATGTCGTAGGCGCGCAGCGCCGCCCGCTGCTTGCGCCAGCCGAAGCCCAGCGAGTTCAGCGCCGACCAGGCCACGCCCACCAGCGGCCAGCGCGCCAGCACCGACAGCAGGAACACGCCGCCGTACACCAAGCTGGTCCAGATGCCCAGCAGGAAGAAGCCCTTGGCGTCCCCGGAGCGGTAGGCGATGAACGAGCACACGGCCACGCCCAGCACCCCGGAGATCGCGGGCTGCAGCGGTTCCTTGCGCACCAGGCGCCACACCGCGATCGCCACCGCCAGGCCGATCGCCGACCAGATCGCGGGCATCATCCCGGTGAACGCGTTCACCAGCACGAACACCACGATCGGCACGGCCGAGTAGGCGAGGCCGGAGACCCCGCCCATCTGCTCCAACAGGGTCTTCTCGGACAGCGGGGTCGCGGCGTCGTCCGCGGCGCCCGGTGGCACCTGCCCGGTCTCGGGCTCGGCGGCGGGCCGCTGGTGGTCGGCCGCCGGTGTCTCGCGTTCGCTCATGCGGTGTTCTGCAACTCGTAGTAGGGGTTGTACAGCACCTTGCAGCCGTCCCGGACCGCGATCCGGCCGCGGGCCTTGATGGTGCGGCCCGGTTCGATGCCGGTGATCCGGCGCCTCCCCAGCCACACCAGCGTCACGCCTTCGGTGCCGTCGAACAGTTCGGCTTCCAGCGTCGGAGCGGAGTTCTTCGGGGACATGTCCACGCTGCGCAGCCTGCCCAGCACCACGGCCTCCTGGCCGCACCGGCAGTCGCAGGCGCGCTGCGCCCCGTCCGCCTGCGCGCGCTCGGAGAGGTCGTCGGCGTCGAGCTCGGCGACGTCGCTGGTCAACCGACGCATGAAGCGGCGCCAGTAGCCGCCCCCGGTGTTGCTCATCGCTAGCGCTCCACGTACGCCTGGGACTGAACACGATCGGCGGAAGCCCGTCGGAACGGCGGGCCACCGGGTCTTCCGATGACTTCTCGGGGCACTGCTGCGCGCTCCGAACACCAGCGTAGCCCGCGCTCAGCCGCGCGTCGCCACCCTGGCGCCAAAACGAAGTCGATCACCCGAAAGCGTGATCAACTTCGGGATCAGGCCTGCTGCTGCTCGCCGTTCTGCGCCTGCTGGATGTGCCGCGCGATGGATTCGGGCAGCTCGATCGGCAGCGGCGTGCGCACCGGCAGCGGGTCCTCACCGCGGACCACCACGGTCTCGTCGAGCACCGTGTACAGCAGCTTCGAGCAGGCCTCCGCGGTCTCCGCCGGCCCGGCGGCCACCCCGCGGACCATCCAGCGCGGGCCGTCGACGCCGACGAACCGCAGTGCGGCGCGCGGCGAGTCGCCGACCAGCTCGCGGCCCCACTCGCCGTCCTCCTCGTGGACCGTGGCGCCGTCCCGGCGCAGCTGCGCGGTCAGCTCGGCGCGGACCTCCGGCCACAGCTCGGCGCTGCGCGGCGCGGCGAACGCGCTGATGGTCAACCGGCCCACCCGGGTCACCAGGTGCACCGCGCGCACCGGGCCCGCCGGGTCCACCTCGACCTGCAGCTGGCTGCCCTCCGGTACCGGCAGCCGCACCGAACCCAGGTCCAGCCTCTCGACCTCGTCGCCCGCGGGCAGCTCACCGAGGTCGTAGGGCCCCAGGCCCGACTCCGACCCGGCGGCCTCCGCGCTCTCCGCCGGCACGCCCTCGTCCTGCCGCGAGTCCCGCCCGCGACGGCCCAATCCGAACATCCCCTCAGACCTCCGTCCTGTGCTCGGAACCGGCGGACGCCGGTCCCGTCAGCACCTCGTGCCCGCCGGTGGATCCGTGGCCACCGGTCCCCCGCTGCGATTCGGGCAGCGCCTCGACCTCTTCGAACACCGCGCACTCCACGCGCTGCACGACCAGCTGGGCGATGCGGTCGCCGCGCCGCAGCGACAAGGTCTCAGCACGATCATGATTGATCAAGCAGACCTTGATCTCACCGCGGTACCCGGAATCGATCGTGCCCGGGGAGTTCACCACCCCCAACCCGGCGCGCGCGGCCAGCCCGGAACGGGGATGCACGAACCCGGCGTACCCCTCGGGTAACGCGAGCGAGACGCCGGTGCCGACGAGCGCTCGCTCGCCGGGGCGCAGCACGAGGTCGCTGGTCGTCACCAGATCGGCGCCGGCATCACCGGGCCGGGCGTACGACGGGATCGGCACTTCGGGGTCGAGACGGGTCAGCAGGACCTTCACGTTCGGCACGGGCGGCGAGACTACCCTGGAGGCGTGTCGGAGAGCGCAGAAGCAACCAGCCCCGCCGCGGACGCCCCCGGTCAGGGGAACGTCGGCGAGTCGCGGACCTACCGGGAACGGCTGTACGCGGCCTGGTGGACCTGGCCGTTGCCGCTGGTGATGGCGGGCCTGCTGGCCGCCGAGGTGCACATGGGCTATCCGGGGATCCGGGCGTGGCTGCCGTACGTGCTGCTGCTGCCGATCGCGGTGGCGGTCCCGCTGTGGCTCGGCCGGACGAAGATCGAGGTCACCCGCGGGGAGCTGTGGGTCGGCGACGCGCACGTGCCGCTGCGCTTCATCGAGGACGCCGAGGTGGTGCCCGCCGCGGAGAAGCGGCGCGCGCTGGGCCCGGAACTCGATCCGGCCGCATTCGTGGTGCACCGTCCCTGGGCACCCGCATCGGTGCGGATCTGGCTCGACGACGAAGACGACCCCACCCCCTACTGGGTGGTGAGTTCCCGCCGTCCGGAGCAATTGGCCGCCGCATTGCGGAGTTGAGCGGATCCGCGGAGCACACCGCGCCACTCCGGCCGTCGGCCACCGGAAACAACAAACCTGGGCGCACGACCACTCGTGAGCCCAGGTCCGTGTTCGGTCTTCGCCGTTCCCATTCGCCGCGTCCGCCGACTCGCCGCAGCCGATCAGCCCGCCCCGGACCGGTGGCCCACCGGCCCCAAGCCGCCGGGTCGTGCTGCGCCCGGACAGCCGTGGCCCGACCGCGAGAACGCCCCTCCAGGTCGCCCTCGCCACCAGGCCCGTCCGGGCGTCACCGCAGGCCACCCCGCCTGCGGACCCCCGTCCGGTACTGCTCAGGCAGCGCAGTCGCGGCAGATCAGGCCGCCGTTGCGCTCCTCGGCCAGCCTGCTGCGGTGGTGCACCAGGAAGCAGCTGGAGCAGGTGAACTCGTCGGCCTGCTTGGGCAGGACCTTGACGGTCATCTCCTCACCGGACAGATCGGCTCCCGGCAACTCGAAGTTCTCCGCGATCTCCGATTCATCGGCGTCGACGACGCCGGATTGCGCTTCGTTGCGCCGCGCCTTGAGCTCCTCCAACGAGTCTTCCGTCATTTCCTCGGACTCGCTGCGGCGCGGAGCGTCGTAGTCGGTCGCCATCGTGATTCACCCCTGCGATAGTGGAGACTGCAATGGTGTGCCGCTGGTAAACGTTCCAGGGCTCTCATTTGTGCCCGGAGGCATGCGTGACGGTGATCTCGCCTGCTGCGCCCCAAGTTCCCCCTGAAACGAGCCGCTCTCGCTCCCCGTCACTGCCCGAGGCGCCGAGAGGGTAGCCCATCCTCGAACCGCAGACGCATGAGGTCACCCATATGTGTGGTGTGCACTGCACCGAGGCATCCGACAAGATCACCCGAACGTCTGCTTCAGCAGACGCAACGAGTGCGACACGACGGCCTGTCCGGCGACGCGGAACCGACCGCCAACGCCTAGGCTGATCGCGCAACGTCCGATCCGATGACGGCAAGAGGAGAGTGGCAGGACGTGTCAGCCGCGACTTCACGCTGGGGCGCCCAAGGCCCCCGATACCGGCGACGGCGACCGCTGCCAGCTCTGCTCGTGCTGGGGCTGCTGGTCGTCCTGTCCGGTCTGATGTGGACCCGGGTCTTCGAGACCACCGAGGACGTCGAGACCGCCACCCGGTGCACCGTCCCGGGCGCGCCGACCGCGCCGCCCGAACCCGACGCCGATCCGCAGCAGGAACCGCCCGCGCTGGGCCAGATGCTGCCCCGCGACGCGCTGGACCGCACCAACCCCATCCCGGCCCACGACGTGAAGGTGCGGGTGCTCAACGGCAACGGCGAGGCCAACCAGGCCGGTCTCATCAGCCAGGAGCTGACGAACTACGGGTTCGCGCCCGGCGGTGAGCCGGACAACGACCCGGTCTACCCGAACTACGACCTCGACTGCCACGGCCAGATCCGCTTCGGCGCGGCCGGGGCGAGCGCGGCCCGCACGCTGAGCCTGATGGTCCCGTGCGCGCAGCTGGTGCGCGACGACCGCAACGGCGACACGCTGGACCTGGCGCTGGGCAAGGACTTCCGGGACATCCGGAACAAGCCGGAGGCCCGGCAGATCCTGCAGGAGCTGAAGAACCGGGAGCCGCAGGGCGCCGCCGAGCAGGAGGTCCGGGCGCCGCAGATCGACGAGGAGCTGCTGGAAGCCGCCCGCGACGTGGCCTGCTGAGCCGGCACCGGCTCCCCGAACGCGGCGATGCCCGCCTGCCGTCCCGGACGGCAGGCGGGCATCGTGGCGTTCACACCTCGAACGCCCCCACTTCGCGCAGCACCGCGGTCAGCCGGTCGGCGACGCCCGGCGCCGCGCAGACCATCGCCTCGTCACCGAGCCCGTCGGACGTCCCGGCCGCGGGCAACCGCAGCAGCGCACCGGCCTCCTGCGCGATGAGCGCTCCGGCCGCCCAGTCCCACCGCTTCAACCCGACCTCGTAGTAGGCGTCGAGCCATCCCGCCGCGACCGCGCACAGGTCCAGCGAGGCCGCGCCCGAACGCCGGATGTCGCGCACCCGCCCCAGCAGCCTGCCGGTCGCCGCGGCCTGCCCGCGGCGCCGCTCGACGTCGTAGGCGAACCCGGTGCCCACCAGGGCCAGGTCGAGCCGGTCAGCAGCGGAGGCGCGCAGCCGCTCCTCGCCGCAGAACGCACCACCGCCCTCGGCCGCGCTCCACACCCGGCCCGAAACCGGCTCCACCACGGCCCCGGCGATGGACCGGCCGTCGACCTGCGCGGCCAGCGACACGGCGTACCAGGGGTAGCCGTAGAGGTAGTTCACGGTTCCGTCGATCGGGTCCACGACCCAGCGCAGCCCGTCCAGCGCTCCCGCGCCGCCTTCCTCCTCGCCGAGCACCGATTCGCCGGGGCGCAGCTCGGCGAGCCGGTCCCGCACGAGCCGCTCGGCCGCCCGGTCGGCCTCGGTGACGACATCGGTCTCCGTGCTCTTGGTCCGCACCGCACCGCCGGTCACCGATTCGTCACGAATCGTGCTCGCCAGCTCGGCCGCCTCGCCCGCGACCTGCGTCGCGACGGCGCGGAGGGTTTCGTTGTCCATGTCAGCTGTCAATCCCACGTTCACATCGCAGCACAGCGCGGATAAGGTCTGCACACCTCGTTCTGAATCGAATAGGAAGGATCGGGCATGGGCACTGCCCGCGGTTTCGGCGTGGATATCGGCGGGTCCGGCATCAAGGGGTGTCCGGTGGACATCGACGGTGGTGTGCTGGCCGAAGAACGCATGCGAATCCCCACCCCCCACCCCTCGACACCGGACGCGGTGGCCGACGCGGTCGCGGAGATCGTCGAGAAGTTCGGCTGGTCCGGTCCGGTCGGCGTCACCCTGCCCAGCGTGATCAAGGAGGGTGTCGCCCATTCGGCGGCGAACATCGACAAGAGCTGGATCGGCACCGACGCGCAGGCGCTGTTCGCGGAACGGCTCGGCAAGTCGCGCGATCAGGTGGTCGTGCTCAACGACGCCGACGCCGCCGGCCTCGCCGAGATGCGCTCGGGCGCAGGGGCGGGCCGGAACGGGCTGGTGGTCGTGCTGACCTTCGGCACCGGCATCGGCAGCGCGATGTTCCTGGACGGCAAGCTGGTCCCGAACACCGAGTTCGGGCACATCGAGGTCGACGGGCACGACGCGGAGAAGCAGGCTGCCGCCTCGGTGAAGGACGACCTGGACCTCAGCTACCCGGAGTGGGCGCCGCGGGTGAGCCGCTACGTCCAGGGCCTGGAGAAGTTCCTCTGGCCGGACCTGTTCATCGCGGGCGGCGGGGTCAGCAAGAAGGCGCACAAGTGGCTCCCGCTGCTGGACGTCCGCACGCCGATCGTGGCCGCGACGTTGAAGAACGACGCGGGCATCGTCGGCGCGGCCACGGCCGCGGCGGCGCTCGGAGACTGATCTCGACGGCGACCGGGGCGATGTCGTGGCGTTTCCCCGGTACGTCCGTCCGAGTGATCTCGGAAGGACCGCGTTGCGCTGGGACGGGACCGATCTCCGCCTTGCAGCGGAACCGCACTCCACCGTCGCGGTTACAATGGAACACGACCGACCTCATCCGGAACCTCCGGCACGGCGCCGGAACAGGCGTTCAGCCGAAATCGACTCCGCTTCGGAAGTTCTGGCAGGTGGGTCGTCCCCGACCTCTGGCGGCCGAGGTTTCGCGCCCTCCGGCCTGCCCTGATCGACCGTCGCGAAAGGGCGTACGTGGCAGCCGCAGAAACCGCAACCCGACGCTCCAGCTCCGCTGCAACCGCCGGCGGTGGCCAGTCTTCGTCGGCCAAGTCCGCATCCCAGTCCCAGACCGAGGCGTCCGCGCAAGAGACCGGCCAGACCGGTACCGGCGCGGCGAAGGCCAAGTCCGCGACAGCCGCGAAGTCGGCGGGTCGCAAGACCGCCGCGAAGCCGGCGGCCAAGAAGGGCACCAAGGCCGCTCCGGCCAAGTCCGGCGCGGGCAAGGCCGGTGCGAAGAACACCGCCAAGAACGGCGAAGGTCTGGAGATCGACGAACCGATCGAGACCGACCTGACCTCGCCCGACGTGGGTGACCTCGCCGAGGTCGAAGTGGAGATCCCGGAGGAGCCGACCGTCCCCGAGGACGAGGACGGCAAGACCGACTCCGACTTCGTCTGGGACGAGGAGGAGTCCGAGGCGCTGCGGCAGGCCCGCAAGGACGCCGAGCTCACCGCCTCCGCCGACTCGGTGCGCGCCTACCTGAAGCAGATCGGCAAGGTCGCGCTGCTCAACGCCGAGGAGGAGGTCGAACTCGCCAAGCGGATCGAGGCCGGCCTCTACGGCGCCGAGCGGCTCCGCCAGGCCGAGGAGGCCGACGAGAAGCTCACGTTCCAGATGAAGCGCGACCTGCGCTGGATCGTCCGGGACGGCGAGCGGGCCAAGAACCACCTGCTGGAGGCCAACCTCCGGCTCGTGGTCAGCCTCGCCAAGCGCTACACCGGCCGCGGCATGGCGTTCCTGGACCTGATCCAGGAGGGCAACCTCGGGCTGATCCGCGCGGTCGAGAAGTTCGACTACACCAAGGGCTACAAGTTCTCCACGTACGCCACCTGGTGGATCCGGCAGGCCATCACCCGCGCGATGGCCGACCAGGCCCGCACCATCCGCATCCCGGTGCACATGGTCGAGGTCATCAACAAGCTGGGTCGCATCCAGCGCGAGCTGCTGCAGGACCTGGGCCGCGAGCCCACGCCCGAGGAGCTCGCGAAGGAAATGGACATCACCCCGGAGAAGGTGCTGGAGATCCAGCAGTACGCCCGGGAGCCCATCTCGCTGGACCAGACGATCGGTGATGAGGGGGACAGCCAGCTCGGGGACTTCATCGAGGACTCCGAGGCGGTCGTCGCCGTCGACGCCGTGTCGTTCACGCTGCTGCAGGACCAGCTGCAGTCGGTGCTGGCGACGCTGTCCGAGCGGGAGGCGGGCGTGGTGCGGCTGCGCTTCGGCCTCACCGACGGCCAGCCGCGGACGCTGGACGAGATCGGCCAGGTCTACGGGGTGACGCGCGAGCGCATCCGGCAGATCGAGTCGAAGACGATGTCGAAGCTGCGCCACCCGTCGCGGTCCCAGGTGCTGCGCGACTACCTGGACTGAGTTCCCGAACCGCATTGGAGGCCGGTACCCCCCGGGGTACCGGCCGCCGGTGGGTTGGAGGCGGGGGCAGGTCTGCTCCCGCAG
>NZ_JAIUJZ010000004.1:0-48247 GCF_020176775.1 Saccharopolyspora sp. 6M | reverse complement strand
CCCCCGCGCCGGCCCCCCGCGGCCCCCCCCCCCCGCCCCCCGCCCCCCCCCCCCCCCGGGGGCCCCCCCCCCCCGGGGGCCCCCCCCCCTCCTGTGCGTTCGAGGCGGGTCCAGGTCTGCTCCCGCTCAGCGGAGCCGGTCGGCGAGGTGCTCGGCGAAGGCGTCGCCGAGCAACCGGGTCCGTCCGGCGAAGCCCCAGGTGCGGTAGCGCAGCGTGCGCCCGTCGGTGGTGCGCAGCAGCACGACGGTGCGACGGAACCGGTGCAGCACGCGGCCTTCGACGACGGAGTCGTAGCGGTGCGCGGCGACCGGCGCGGACGGTTCGCCGGGTGCGGACTTGCGGCGCCGGGCGGCGCGCAGCCGCTGCAGCCAGCGCGGCGGGTTCCGGTGGAAGTGCCCGAGGGTGACGACGGTGAACACGATCGACAGGACCTCGGCGAGCAGGTTCACCACCCAGTACAGCAGCAGGCCGACCAGGATCAGGAACATGGGCGTCGCGATGATCGCGGCGACCAGCTGGGCGGTGTCGTCGTGCTCCAGCCGCTCGCGGAAGGGCATGGCCAGCACCGCCAGCACCCAGGTGGCGACGACCACCCAGATCATCAGCCGTTTGAGGTCGGGCCAGGCGAAAGCGGTGCGGTGCAGGGTCCAGCCCTGCTGGTCGAAGCGCAGCACTCCGCGGCCACCGGGGCGGGCGTGCACGTGGGTCAGCGCGGACACGCCGACATGTTCGGTGATCACCCGCGGAGATTATCGAGACGCCGCGGTCCGGCGAGGTGGTTCGGTGAATCCGGGAGCGCGGTCACCCCGCGCGGTCGTCGCCGCGCATCCGGGTGGCGTCGGGTCGTTCGGTGGCTCGACCGCGCGCCGGAGCCACATGATCGAGTGGTGAGCGAACGGCGGAGCGCGCAGCGGCCCGAAGTGCTGTCCAACGCGGCGATCGCGGCCTGGGGGATCGGGCTGGTGCTGCTGGGATTGATCTCGATCATCGCGCTGTGGGTGCTGGTGAGCAGCACCGGGCCGGAGGCCGGAACCCGGCTGGACGCCATCCGCACCGCGTTCAGCATCGTGCTCGGCGGTGGCGGGGCGGCCGGCCTGCTGCTGACCGCGCGCAAGCAGCGGTCCACCGAGCTGGACATCGAGATCAAGAGCCACGACTCGGCCGTGGCCCGGGTGACCGAGCTGTACGGCCGGGCCGCGGACCAGCTGGGCAGCGACAAGGCACCGGTGCGGCTGGCCGGGATCTTCGCGCTGGAACGGCTCGCCCAGGGCAACCCGGAGCACCGGCAGACCATCGTGGACCTGCTGTGCGCCTACCTGCGGATGCCCGCCGCCACGTCCGGCGCGGACGACACCGACCCCGCCCTGGAGCGGGAGGTGCGGGAGACCGCCCAACTGGTGCTGACCGCGCACCTGCGCGCCGACGAGGACACCGCCGAGCTGTTCTGGCCGGACATCCGGCTGAACCTGGCGGGCGCGGTGCTGAGCACGTTCCGGTTCACCCGCTGCCGGGTGCGGCGGGCGACGTTCGCCGGGGCCCGCTTCGACGGCGCCGGCGTGTTCCGCGGCGCCGTGTTCGAGCAGCAGGCCGACTTCCGGTCCGCGCGGTTCACCGGACTCGCGGACTTCCGGCGGGTGGGCTTCGACGGCCAGGGCGCGAACTTCCGCGACGCCCTGTTCGCGGGCGAGGTCGACTTCGGCACGCACACCGAGACCACTCTGACCGACGCCTCCGCGACGCCACCCGCCGACGGGGTCCGCCGCAAGTGGCCCGCCGGCTGGTGCGAGGAACCGGACGGGGAGCGGCACGTGCTCGTACGATCGGGTAATGGATCTTCCGGCTCGGTCACCGTTCGTGACAGCATGAGCCGGTCGGAAGACTGAACCGCCGAAGTGCGTGGAAGTGGGTGAACCCCTGTGTCCAGGATGCACGCACGACTCTCCAGTGCGCGCTGCACGTGCGCGAACCGCTCGACGCGGCCGGCACGGCCGTTGCTCGGCCGCGGTGGTTCGCCCACGGGCCCGCTCGGTTAGGTGATCGCGGCGGCCGTGGGTCGACCGCGGTCGCTCTCCCGGCCGGAGCAGTCCGCCTCGCCCGGAGCTCGGACGCCCGGATTCGCGGGGCGATCCGCGCGATCGGTCGACGGCACCGGTGCGGCTTGGTGGCCGCTCCGCGCGATCGATCCGCACGGTCCCGCCGCGGGGATCCTGGCGGACCGAGACCGGAACGTTCCGCCGCGGAGGCCCCTCAGCGGCGGTTCCACGCCGGATTCGCCGGAATTCGCGGGGAATCGAGGCGTGATTCATCACACAGTGAATCTCGGGAATTCGGCGCATCCCAGGCGTGCCGGTCGTTCGCTTGCAGCAGAACCGTTCGCGCCCGGAGCCGGGAATGCGCACCGCCGGTACGCACGAAACGCCGGTCGGCGCAATTCGAGGTTCACCATTTTCCCTGGTCAGGGGACTCGAAAACGGCTCCGTGCCGGGATTGCCACGCTCCGCTACCGGTGCTGCGGCAAGCGGGTACTTCGACGTGACGACGGTCGCCACTCCGCTCGGGAACACTGACGTACGGCTGTGCGTCTGCAAGAGTGGGGTAAGCGAGCACCGGCCCCGCCGCCAGTGGGCCACCGGTGGTCGCAGCAGGATCGAGGGCGTCGGGGTACGACCCGGCGCCGGGACGGAGGGAGATCACGATGCCTGGAACGCTCACCCGCCCCGAGCTGACCGCCGCCGACCGCTGCGACCGCTGCGGGGCCGCTGCGAAGCTTCGCGCCGTACTGCCATCCGGTGGGGAGCTGTTGTTCTGCGGGCACCACGGCCGGGAGTTCGAGCCGCGCTTGCGGGAAATGGACGCCGAACTCCAGCAGGACGAGCAGTAACGACACCCGACCCGAAAGCCCCGGAGAACCTGGTTCTCCGGGGCTTTCGGCGTACCGGTACGCGCGGTCAGGCCAGTTCGCCGAGCGCGTCGAGGAGCCGCCGCACGTCGGCCTCCTCGCTGTAGTGGCACAGCGCGGCGCGCACCGCGCCCTCCTCGCCGAGGCCGAGCGCGCGCACCGCCTGCCACGCGTAGCCGTGCCCGGCGGACACGTTGATGCCCCGCTCGGCGAGCCACCCGGCGACCTCCGCGGGCGAGCGGCCGGGCACGGTGAACGCCGCGATCGGCGTGCAACGGCCTGTTGGCCGGCCGACCCGGCGCACGTGCGGCAGCTCGGCGAGCCCGTCGAACAGCAGCGCGGCCAGCCGGTCCTCGTGGGCGACGACCGCGCGGCGGCTCGCGAGCAGCCGCTCCCGGCGGGTTCCGGTGGCCGCGGGGTCCAGCTCGGCGAGGTGGTCGACGGCCGCGGTCACCCCCGCCAGCGACTCGAACGGTGCGGTGCCCAGCTCGAACCGGGTCGGGATCTCGTCCGGCGAGGGCAGCAGCTTGTCCGGGTTCAGCGTCTCCAACGACCACGGGTCGGCCGCCACCACGGCTGCCAGGTGCGGGCCGGACCACTTGTAGGCGCTGGTCGCGTAGAAGTCGGCGCCCAGCGCCGCGACGTCGACCTCGGCGTGCGGGCAGTGCTGCACCCCGTCGACGAAGCTCGTCGCCCCCACCTCGCGGGCCCGCCGGGTGATGGCCGCGACGTCCGGGACCTCACCGACCAGGTTCGACGCCGCGGTGACCGCGACCAGCCTGGTCCGCTCCCCGATCAGCTCCACCACCCGTTCGGCGGGCAGCGACCCGGTCTCCGGATCGATCGGGGCGAACCGCACGGTCGCTCCGGCCCGCTGCGCGTGCTGCACCCACGGGCGCACGTTGGAGTCGTGGTCGAGCTCGGTCACCACCACCTCGTCGCCCGGGCGCCAGCCCGCCGCGAGGACCCCGGCGAAGCGGTAGACCAGCGCCGTGGTGCTCGGCCCGAACACCACGCACTCCGGGCCGGGCGCGCCGGTCAGGTCGGCCAGGGCGGCGCGCGCCCCGGCCACGACCGACACCGCCCGGCGGCTGGAGTCGAAGTCCCCGCCCACGTTCGAGACGCCGCGCGCCAGCACCTCCGCCACCGCGTCGATCACCTGCTGCGGGACCTGCGTCCCGCCCGCCGAATCGAGCCAGGACCGGCCGTCGGACAGCGCCGGGTACCGGGCCCGCACCTTCTCCACGTCGAATGCCATGGGGAGCAGGGTAGGCACGGGCGATCACACCGGGGTCGCGATCGGACACCGTCCGCAGCGGGCAGCGAGCCCTCACCAGGACCGCAGGGTGGCGATCCGCTCCTCCAGCTGCTCGACCGTGGCCATCGCGGTGGGCGGGCCGCCGCAGATCCGGCGGAGCTCGTTGTGGATCTTGCCGTGCGGTTTGCGGGTGCGGTGGTGGTGCAGCGAGACGAGCGTGTTGAGCTCCTTGCGCAGCCCCTTCAGCCGTTCCTGCACGCTCTGCGGGCGACGGGCCTGCTCGGCCTGCTCGGCGCGTTCGGCGGCCTTCTGCTCCTTGTCCGCGGCCTCGCGCTTGCCGACGGTCTCCAGCTGCTGCTCCTGGCGCTGGCGCAGCAGCGCTCGCACCTGGTCCGGTTCGAGCAGCCCTGGCAGGCCCAGGTAGTCCTGTTCGTCCTCGCTGGTGCCGAACGCGGCCGTGCCGAACGAGGAACCGTCGTAGATCACCTGGTCGAGCTCGGCGTCGGCACCCAGCGAGGTGAACGCCTTCTCCTCCTCGCCCGGCTCGTCCTTGGTGCGGTTCGCGTCGGCGAGGAGCTCGTCCTCCCAGCCGTCCTTCTCCCGGTGCGGTTTGCCCAGCACGTGGTCGCGCTCGGCTTCGAGCTGGCTGGCCAGTTCCAGCAGCACCGGCACGCTGGGCAGGAAGATGCTCGCCGTCTCCCCCGGGCGCCGGGCGCGGACGAAGCGGCCGACGGCCTGCGCGAAGAACAGCGGGGTGGAGGCGCTGGTGGCGTAGACGCCGACGGCCAGCCGCGGGACGTCGACACCTTCGCTGACCATCCGGACCGCGACCATCCACTCGCCGTCGGAATCGGCGAACTCGGCGATGCGGCCGGAGGCCTTCGGGTCGTCGGAGAGCACCACCGTCGGCGTCGTGCCGGTCATCCGCTCCAGCGTCTTCGCGTACGCCTTCGCCGTGACGTGGTCGGAGGCGATCACCAGACCGCCCGCGTCCGGCACCCCGCCGTTGCGGAGCTGCTGCAGCCGGGTGTGCGCGGCCTGCAGCACCGCTGGGATCCACTCCCCCGCCGGGTCCAGCGCGGTGCGCCAGGCCCGCGCGGTCTGCTCCGCGGTGAGCGGCTCACCGAGGCGCGCGGAGAACTCGTCGCCCGCGTTGGTGCGCCACCGGGTCTCCCCCGAGTACGCCAGGAAGATCACCGGGCGCACCACGCCGTCGCGCAGCGCGTCCGAGTAGCCGTAGGAGCTGTCGGCCTTGCTGCGCATCGACCCGTCGGCGTCCGGCTCGTAGTTCACGAACGGGATCGGCGTGTCGTCGCTGCGGAACGGGGTACCGGTCAGGGCCAGGCGCCGCACCGCCGGGGTGAACGCCTCGCGCGTCGCGTCGCCCCACGACTTCGCGTCGCCCGCGTGGTGGACCTCGTCCAGGATCACCAGGGTCTTGCGCCGCTCGGTGCGGACCCGGTGCAACGTGGGGTGCGCGGCGATCTGCGCGTAGGTGACCACCACGCCGCGGTAGTCGCTGGAGGTGAAGCCGTCGGAGTTGCGGAAGTCCGGGTCCAGCGGGATCCCGGCACCGCCCGCGGCCATCGCCCACTGGTGCTTGAGGTGCTCGGTGGGGGCGACCACCGTCACCGACTCCACCGTCCGGTCCGCCAGCAGCTCCGCGGCGATGCGCAGACCGAACGTCGTCTTGCCCGCACCGGGCGTGGCGACGGCGGTGAAGTCCTGCGGGTTGCTGGAGAGGTACTTCGCCAGCGCCCGGCGCTGCCAGGCGCGCAGCGGGCGCTGGGCGGCCTGCGACGGGTCGCTGAGCACAGATCGGACTGGATCGAGTTGTGCCTCGGACACGCTTGCTCGCCGCTCCTTCCTGAGCCTTCTCCCCCTCGCGATGCGCGCGGCGCGTACCTGCGGATCACCGGCCGGGCGCGAGACGCCCCGGCGGCCCGGTGGAACCCGTCCACCCGTCCCGCCGCGCGGCTCCGCGCCGAGCGGGAGATCCGCCGAGGGCGACCCGCAGCCTACCGCCCCGCCTCCCGTGACCGGGCGCACCGACCCGCCAGCCGGATCGAGATCGCGCTGACACTCCCGGTTCGCCGGGTCCACGCCCGCTCGTCGTTCGCATGCAGCATCCTTGTAGCCGCGATGGGTTCCTCAGGTCCGACCGGTGACAGCCAGCGGCCCGGCCAGCACGGCCGACGGCCGGAGCCCTCCGATGCGCGCGCGCCGGAGGAGGACGCCCAGTCGCCGCCCGAGCAGGGCTGGGCCGCCACCGCCGGAACCCGCCCGCGACGAGGGCCGTTGCAGCTGATCTGGCGCACCATCGACAAGGCGTGGTGGGACAACATCTTCTCCGAGTCGGCGGCGGCCGCGTTCTGGCAGACGCTGTCGATGCCGCCGCTGCTGCTGGGGCTGCTGGGCAGCCTCGGGTTCCTCGGGGACTGGTTCGGGCCCGCCGTCGTGGACGCGGTGCACGGCAAGATCCTGTCCGGGGCGCGCGCGGTGTTCAGCGGCAACGTGGTGGACCAGATCATCGGGCCGACGGTGGAGGACATCCTCACCAAGGGGCGCAGCGAGATCGTGTCGGTGGGCTTCCTGCTGTCGTTGTGGGCGGGATCCTCGGCGCTGGCCTCGCTGGTGGACTCGATCACCATGGCCTACGACCAGTACACGGTGCGGCACAGCGTGTGGCAGCGGATCTTCGCGCTGCTGCTCTACCTGGCGGCGCTGCTGCTGGCCGTCGTCGGACTGCCGGTGATCGCGCTCGGCCCGGAGTGGCTGCCGACGGTGTTTCCGCCGTCGATGCAGGACGACGTGGCGTGGCTGATCCAGGTGTTCTACTTCCCCGCCACCGGGCTGCTGCTGGTGCTGGCGCTGGCCACGCTGTACAAGGTGGCGCTGCCGCGGAAGCTGCCGTGGCACCGCGGGGTGCCCGGCGCGCTGGTGGCGATGGCCGTGTTCCTGTGCTCCAGCGTCGGACTGCGCTGGTACATCACCTGGGTGACCGGCACCGGCTACACCTACGGGGCGCTGGCCACGCCGATCGCGTTCCTGCTGTTCGCGTTCTTCATCGGGCTGGCGATCATCATCGGCGCCCAGTTCAACCAGGCGCTGCAGGAACTGTGGCCGGCGAAGATGACCCGCCGGGAGCGGCGCAAGTGGCGGCGCCTGGAGATGCGCCGCGCCGAGCAGCAGCTGCGCACCGAGGAGGGCTACCGGGCGTGGCGGGCGAAGGACGAGCGGCCACGCGCCGCCGTCGATCCGCCGACGACGATCGTGACCACCGCGCTCGCGCAGGAGAAACCGGACCCCGACGAGGAGTCCTAGCCGGTCCAGCTCTCAGTGGCTCCCCGGCACCGGCGAGCCACTGAGCAACCCGGCTCAGTCGTCGTCGCCACCACCGGGGGGCAGGCCTTCGAAGACCTTCTTGCAGTCCGGGCACACCGGCGAGCCGGGCTTCGCCGACTTCGTCACCGGGAACACCTCGCCGCACAGCGCCACCACGTACGTGCCCATGACCGCGCTCTCGGCGATCTTGTCCTTCTGCACGTAGTGGAAGACCTCTGGACGGTCATCCTGGGTCTGGTCCGTGGTCTCCGGCCGGACATCGGTCTCCGGAAGCGTCATCGTGCTCATCACCCCATGATGCCGCACCGCGCGCGGCGTGCACCGCGCACCTCGGACGCCCGAACCGATTCAGGAGTCGTCGATCACCCGGTGGTCGCGGGATTCCAGCGCGCGCGCCGACTGCTGGTAGCGGTTGACCTGTTCGCTCTTGCGCGGCGGGCGGTCGTTGGCGATGAGCACCGCCATCCACGGCAGCGGGATCGAGATCGCCACGATGATCAACGCCAGCCACCAGATCTGGTAGCACGCCGCGCCCGCGATCAGGCACGGGATGCGCATCGACATCATGATCGCGTACTTGCGGCGGCGCTCCGCCTGCTGATCGTCGTAGGACGGCTGCGCCTCGGTGATCAGCACCGGGGTGTCGTCGCCGTGCCGAGTGCTGCTCACGACACCACCTCCACGTCCTCCATCGTCCCACTCGGCCCGCGGCTCCGACACCCTGGTCGCGGGGTGACCGCCGCCGCACCGATCCACGGGTTTCACGTGGACTTGACCCGGTGGCGACCGCGGCGACCTGCGGCGGCGGTAGGTTCTGGGGTGGCGGGAGAGACGGACGGGGAGGCTGCGCGATGTTGTACATGCTCACGAAACGGGTGCTCGGTTCGGTGGCGCGGGCGGTGTACCGCCCGAAGGTCACCGGTGCCGAGCAGGTCCCCGCCGAGGGCCCGGTCATCTTCGCGGTGAACCACCTGTCGGTGGCCGACAGCTTCATCGTGCCGCTGGTGGTCCCCCGGCCGGTGGCGTTCCTGGCGAAGGCCGAGTACTTCCAGGGCGGCGGGGTCAAGAACCGGCTCGTCGGAGGCGTGTTCCGGTCGCTCGGAGCCATCCCGGTGGAGCGCGGGCGCGGGCGGGCCGCGAAGGAGGCGCTGGGCGCGGCCGAGCGGGTCCTCGCCGACGGCGGCGCGTTCGGCATCCACCCCGAAGGCACCCGCTCCCCCGACGGACGCCTCTACCGCGGCCGGACCGGAGTGGCCCGGCTGGCGCTGAGCGGGGCGGCGAAGGTGGTGCCGGTGGCGCTGCACGGCACCGACCGGCTGCTGCCCATCGGGGCGAAGGTGCCGCGGCTCACCCGCGTCGAGGTCCGGTTCGGCGCACCGCTGGACTTCTCCCGCTACCACGGCATGGAGGGGTCGCTGCCGGTGCTGCGGTCCATCACCGACGAGATCATGTACGCCATCTCGGAGCTGTCCGACCAGGAGTACGTGGA
Source organism: Saccharopolyspora sp. 6M (assembly GCF_020176775.1). Lineage (NCBI taxonomy): Bacteria > Bacillati > Actinomycetota > Actinomycetes > Pseudonocardiales > Pseudonocardiaceae > Saccharopolyspora > Saccharopolyspora sp. 6M. The sequence goes on along the minus strand of NZ_JAIUJZ010000004.1, from coordinate 39,255 downwards.
CCGCTACCAGTCCCCGTCCTCCCAACAGGCGGCTTGATCGGCCAGGACACCTGATCGAACCTGCCCAGCGGGTCCTATCTGTTTCTTGTCAGCGGCGAAGCCGCTGAGCCGCCGATCACCTGATCAACCGGACCACCAGCGGGTTCTCAGCGGCGTTCTCGCGAGGACAGCGTTTTCTCATGTGGCGGAGCCACCTGTGAAAACGATCCCGCAGCGAGAACGCCGCTGAGGTTCCGCCACCCGAGCCCTACCCGACCCGAGTTCGAAGCCCCGGATCACTTCTTCTTGGCGGCTGCTTTCTGGGCCTTCTTCCAGGAGCGGACCTCGTCCAGGGTCTCCTGGTCGACTACGTCGGCGATGGAGCGGCGGGCGTCCGGATCCCCGTAGGCGCCCGCGGCCTCCCGCCAGCCGTCCGGGTGCACCTGCCACTGCTTGCCGAGCAGCGCCAGGAAGATCCGCGCCTTCTGGTCGCCGTACCCGGGCAGGGCCTTGAGCCGGGCGAGCACCCGGGCCCCGTCCGGGTCCCCGTCGGTCCAGATCCGCTCGGCGTCGCCGTCGTAGTGCTCCACCAGGTACGCGCACACCGCCTGCACCCGCTTGGCCATCGAGCCGGGGAATCGGTGGATCGCGGGCGGGGTGGCGCAGGTGGCCGCGAACTCCTCCGGGTCCATCGCTGCGATGCCGCGGGCGTCGAGCTCGCCGAGGCGATCAAGGAGGACCTTGGGGCCGGCGAAGGCCCACTCCATCGGCACCTGTTGATCGAGGAGCATCCCGAGCAGCAACGCCAGCGGATCTTCCGAGAGCAGCGCGTCGGCCTCGGCGTTCTGGGTCAGGTGCAGCGTCCGGCTCATGCGGTCAGGATCGCACGCGGGGTTCCGCGCGTCCCTGCGCAGGCCGTTCCGCGGGGCGTGTGAGGATCGGGCGCGTGATTCCGGATCTCTCGAACGACGTCCTCGACCGCCTCCGCGCCGCCTTCCAAGAGGTCGGCTACGACGCCGACGGCGTGGTGGACCTGCTCGGGCCGCAGGCCCACGCCGCGCTCGGGCGGGGCGAACCCGTCCCCGCGCTGCGGGCGACCGCGGACGGCGGGCCGCTGGGCACGCTGGTGCGGTTGTTCCTGCTCGGCGAGGCCGAACCGGCCGCCGAGGTGGCCGCGGCGCTGCGGCCGCTGCCGGTGGCCGACGCGGTCGCCGGTGGCGTGCTGGCCGCCGACGGCGATGCGCTGCGCGCGGCGCTGGACATCCGCCCGCACAGCGCGGGCGAGGACTCGTGGTGGGTGATCTCCGACCTCGACGCCGACCTGCGCCCGGAGGGCTGGGCGACCGGCGTCGACCACGTGCTCGGGGTCGGGCACGCCTCGCTGAGCCTGGTGCGGGCGACCTCGCGCAGGCAGGTCGGCTCGGTGCTGGACGTGGGCACCGGCTGCGGCGTGCAGGCCCTGCACGCCAGCACGCACGCGCAGCGGGTCACCGCGACCGACGTGTCCGCGCGGGCGCTGGCGCTGGCCTCGGCCACGTTCCGGCTCAACCGGATCGACGTGGAGCTCGCCGAAGGCGAGTGGTTCGAACCGGTGCGCGGCCGGCGGTTCGACCAGATCGTGTGCAACCCGCCGTTCGTGGTCGGCCCGCCGCGCACCGACTACGTGTACCGGGACTCCGGGCTCGCCGGGGACGACGCGAGCGCGCTGGTGGTGCGCCAGCTGCCGTCGTTCCTCGACGAGGGCGGCACGGGGCAGCTGCTGGCCTCCTGGCTGCACCGCAAGGGCGAGGACTGGCAAGACCGGGTGGCGCGCTGGCTGCCGCCGGGCGGGGTGGACGCCTGGTTCGCGCAGCGTGACGTGGCCGATCCGGCGCTGTACGTCGGCACCTGGCTGCGCGACGCCGGGTTCGACCCGCGCTCGCCCGCGGGCAGGCGCAAGGCCGCCGAGTGGCTGGACTGGTTCGACGCCAACGACGTGGACGGCGTCGGCTTCGGGTTCGTCACGCTGCGCCGCAGCGGCGCCGAGCGCGGCGAGGTCGTGTGCGAGGACCTCCGGCAGGCCTTCGACGACCCGCTGGGTCCGGAGAGCGACGGCTGGCTGCGCCGGGTGGCGTGGCTGCGCGAGCACGGCTCTGGCGACGGGCTGCTGGACGCGCGGCTGGTCACCGCGCCCTCGACGGTGCTGGAGGAGGTCGCCGCGCACGGCGAGGAGGGCTGGGAGCGCTTCGTGCACCGGCTGCACCGCACCGACGGCCCAGGCTGGCAGCACGAGATCGACGAGCTCGGCGTGCGGCTGCTCGCCGGCTGCCAGGGCGCGCTGCCGGTGCGGGACCTGGTGGAGCTGCTCGCGCTCGGCGCGGGCGAGGACGCCGCGGAGCTCTCCCGCGCCGCGGTGCCGGTGCTGCGGGAACTGGTGCGGCACGGAATGGTGATCCCGGCGGAATGGGCAGGCGGCGAGTAATGCGGGCGGTGGTCAGCCGGGTCACGCGGGCCTCGGTCCGGGTCGGCGGGGAGGCCGTCGGCAAGATCGAAGAACCCGGTCTGCTGGTGCTATTGGGCGTGACCCATTCCGACGGCTCCGAACAGGCGGCGAATATGGCGCGCAAACTGCACGAGATGCGGGCGTTGCGCGATGAGGAGTCCTGCGCCACCACCGGAGCCCCGCTGCTGGTGGTGAGCCAGTTCACCCTCTACGGCTCGACTCGCAAGGGCCGCCGCCCGTCGTGGACCGAGGCGGCCCGCCCTGAGCAGGCCGAACCACTGGTATCGGAGGTCGTCGAACGCCTGCGGGAGCGGGGCGCGCAGGTGGCCACCGGGCGCTTCGGCGCGATGATGGAAGTGGACAGCGTCAACGACGGACCATTCACGTTGTTGATCGACGTGTGAATGTAACGCCGGTTCTCAGCTGATCCTCAGACTTCGCGGAGCAACGGATGTGACCGCCGCGACGTCTCACGGTCGAGCAGTTCGGGAACGAATTCAAGGGTGCGTTCGTTTTCCAGGTATCCAAGCTTCGACAGCCCGGTCCACCGAGCCGCCACCGCAACGCGGCGGCTCGACGGCGAGTCGAGTGGAGTTCCGATCAGAACGGCCGTTCTCGCACCGGAACCACACGAGGCACGTCGTGAACACGCACCACTCCGACCCGACAGCACGACACCAGACAGCACAACCGTCACATCCGGACGGCGTGGCATTCGGCCCGCAACACCGAGCGTACGCGTCCTCCACAGCGCCAGTCCGCGCCGTGGGCACGCCCCGCAAGCCAGCCCGTCAGGGAGGGAGCTCAATGACCGTCCCGCAGACCAACACCATGACCGCCACCGACGCCGACCTCGACAACCAGGGCCCCTCGGCCGACCTGGTGCGGGTCTACCTGAACGGCATCGGCCGGACCGCGCTGCTCACCGCGCAGGAGGAGGTCGACCTCGCCAAGCGGATCGAGGCGGGCGTCTTCGCGAAGCACATGCTGGAGACGGACGGCAAGATCTCGCCCGAGCGGCGCAGCGACCTGCGGGCGGTGGTGCGCGACGGCCAGTCGGCCAAGAACCACCTGATGGAGGCCAACCTGCGGCTGGTGGTGAGCCTCGCCAAGCGCTACACCGGCCGCGGCATGCCGCTGCTGGACCTGATCCAGGAGGGCAACCTCGGGCTGATCCGCGCGGTGGAGAAGTTCGACTACACCAAGGGCTTCAAGTTCTCCACGTACGCCACTTGGTGGATCCGGCAGGCCATCACCCGCGGCATGGCGGACCAGTCCCGCACCATCCGGCTGCCCGTCCACCTGGTCGAGCAGGTGAACAAGCTGGCCCGGATCAAGCGCGACCTGCACCAGAAGCTGGGCCGCGAGGCGACCGACGAGGAACTGGCCGCCGAGAGCGGGCTCACCCCCGAGAAGGTCTCCGACCTGCTCGACCACTCCCGGGACCCGGTGAGTCTGGACATGCCGGTCGGCGCCGAGGAGGACGCCCCGCTCGGCGACTTCATCGAGGACGCCGAGTCCGCCGACGCCGAGAACGCCGTGATCTCCGGCTTCCTGCAGGACGACCTGCGCCGCGTGCTGGGCACGCTGGAGGAGCGGGAGCAGTCGGTGATCCGGATGCGCTACGGCCTCGACGACGGCCAGCCGCGCACCCTGGACCAGATCGGCAAGGCCTTCGGGCTCTCCCGCGAGCGGGTCCGCCAGATCGAGCGGGAGGTCATGTCCAAGCTGCGGCAGGGCGACCGCGCCGACCGGCTGCGGGCCTACGCCAGCTGACGCTCGGCACCCGCGGCGACCCGAAGGAACGGACGTGCGCGTCCGGCCGGGCGACCGGCCGGGCGCATCCCAGGGGAGGTCGGACTCGCCCACCGAGGCAGGTCCGGCCTCTCGCCCTGTCCGCGCCCGTCACCCGCACCGGGTGCGTCCGTGCTCCGGGGCCGACCGTGCTCCGGGCGGGCCGCGGCAGGGCCGTCCGTGCGGCGGGCGACCCGGTGTCCGGGCCGGCCCCCGTTCAGTCGCGGAACTTGCGGCGCCAGCGGTCGATCTCGTCCGCCGTGACGCCGTGCGCGCGCAACCAGCCAGCCGCGTGCTCCTCGTGCTCGGCCCACGTCGCCAGCACGCCCTCGATCGCCTCCACCGGCGTCGAGATCAGGTGCCGCACGTCCTCCTCGCTGACGCCCGGCGGCAACGCGGGCGCCATCTCCAGACGCTGCAGCACCCGGAACATGTTCCGGTCCGTCCGCACGTAGTCCGCGATGATCGCGTCCGACCGGACTCCCGCCGCGCTCAGCAGCATCGCCGAGACCACGCCGGTGCGGTCCTTGCCCGCCGCGCAGTGCACCAGCACCGGCCCCTCCGCCGCCAGCACCAGGCGGAACACCCGCACCAGCTTGTCCGCCGCGTTCCGCAGCGCCAGCTGGTAGAGCTCCGGCAGCGGATGCGCCACCTCAGTGGAGTGGATGCCCGCGAGCAGCTCGATCTGGTGCACCTCCGCCACCTGCGCCAGCGGGTGCGCGGTGCCGTTCAGCTCCGACGCGTCCCGCAGGTCCAGCACCAGCCGCGGCGGCCACGCCACGTCCTCCGGGTCCCGGTCCCCCGCGCGCGGGGCGTCGCTGCGCAGCACGATCCCCTCCCGGGTGGTCCCCGGTTCGGCGGGCAATCCGCCGAGATCGCGCAGGTTGACCAACCCGTCGAGGGCCTCGGAGGTCGGATCCGTCGTGGACAAGGGCGTCTCCCATCGGCTCGGTTACCGTCCGACAGCCTCGCAGGTGTCCGACCCCTGCCGACAGACCCGGTCCGGCTCCGCGCGCCGTTGCGTTAACGTCACCGCATTCCCGAACGCGCAAAGGAGCGGCGTCGTGACCACCACGTTCGACCACACCGAGATCCTTCCGCTCGGTCCGGACGACACCGACTACCGGTTGCTCACCACCGAGGGCATCCGCACCGTGGAAGCCGCCGGGCGGCGCTTTCTGGAAGTGGCGCCCGAGGCGCTGACCGCGCTCGCGCGCGCGGCGATCAAGGACATCCAGCACCTGCTGCGCTCCTCGCACCTCGCGCAGCTGCGGGCCATCGTCGACGACCCGGAGGCCAGCGCCAACGACCGGTTCGTCGCCACCGACCTGCTGCGCAACGCCTGCGTGTCCGCCGGTGGCGTGCTGCCGATGTGCCAGGACACCGGTACCGCCATCGTCATCGGCAAGCGCACCGAGACGATCCTCACCGGCGGCGAGGACGAGCAGCGGCTGGCGCGCGGCGTGTTCGACGCCTACCAGGAGCTGAACCTGCGGTACTCGCAGATGGCGCCGCTGAACTTCTGGGAGGAGCGCAACACCGGCAGCAACCTCCCGGCCCAGATCGAGCTGTACAACAAGGCGGGCACCGACCCGCACTACGAGTTCCTGTTCATGGCCAAGGGTGGCGGCAGCGCCAACAAGACCTTCCTCTACCAGGAGACGAAGGCGCTGCTGAACCCGACGCGGCTCGCCCGGTTCCTGGAGGAGAAGCTGCGTTCGCTGGGCACCGCGGCCTGCCCGCCCTACCACCTGGCGATCGTCGTCGGCGGCACCTCCGCCGAGCACAACCTCAAGACCGCCAAGCTCGCCTCCGCCCGCTACCTCGACGGCCTGCCCCGCGAAGGCTCCCCGTCCGGGCACGCGTTGCGGGACGTCGAACTCGAAGCGCAAGTGCTGGAGATGACCCGGCAGTTCGGCATCGGCGCCCAGTTCGGCGGCAAGTACTTCTGCCACGACGTGCGGGTCGTCCGGCTGCCCCGGCACGGCGCTTCGCTTCCCGTCGGCGTCGCCGTGTCCTGCTCCGCCGACCGCCAGGCCAAGGCGAAGATCACTCCCGAGGGCGTGTTCCTCGAACAGCTCGAACGCGACCCCGCCCGGTACCTGCCGGAAGTCGGCGACGAGCAGCTGTCCAGCGACGTGGTGCGCATCGACCTGAACCGGCCGATGGCCGAGATCCGCGCGGAGCTCTCGAAGCTGCCGGTGAAGACCCGGGTGTCGCTGACCGGACCGCTCGTCGTCGCCCGCGACATCGCGCACGCCAAGATCGCCGAACGGCTGGACGCGGGCGAACCGATGCCGCAGTACCTGCGGGACCACCCGGTGTACTACGCGGGGCCGGCGAAAACGCCGGACGGCTACGCCTCCGGCTCCTTCGGGCCCACCACCGCGGGGCGGATGGACTCCTACGTGGAGCAGTTCCAGGCGGCCGGCGGCTCGCTCGTCATGCTGGCCAAGGGGAACCGCTCGTCGAAGGTCGCCGCCTCCTGCCGCGAGCACGGCGGGTTCTACCTCGGCTCCATCGGCGGCCCCGCCGCGCGGCTCGCGCAGGACTGCATCCGGTCGGTCGACGTCCTCGAATACGCGGAGCTGGGCATGGAAGCGGTGTGGCGCATCGAGGTGGAGGACTTCCCGGCGTTCGTCGTCGTCGACGACAAGGGGGAGGACTTCTTCGCGGACTCGACGCAGCCCACGCTGCAGATCTCCTTCGCCCGCTGAGAAACGAGGCCCCCGCAACGGCGACGGCCGGCGGCTCCCTTCCGGGAACCGCCGGCCGTGGCACACCACAGTGGGGGGACACGCACTTTCTCCCGTAGGAGCCCCACCTCCTACGGGAGAAGTGCCTGCGAAGCGCAGGTCAGCACGTCGAACTCATCAACGCGGAACCTTCACCTCGCGCTTTTCGAGCACGACGGTGCGCTCGCCCAGCGGCTCGTCCAACTGGACGGCCACCGGCGGGTAGCGCAGATCCATCGTGCAGATCCCCGGCGGATCCGGGGTCTCGTTCACCAGCACGACCTTCACCTGCTGGGCGTTCTGGTCGGCGACTTCGGCGTGGACCTTGCTGCAACCGCCTTCCTGGCCGTTGGTGACGACGGCCGAACCGCCGTCCTGGGTCCACACCCGGGGCACCGTGGTCCCGGACTGGCTCTCGGCCTTGATCAGGTTCTCCGGCACGGGAGTTCGTTCCTGCTCGGGCTTCGGCTGCACCGGGGCGGCCGGCTCAGGGGCGGGCGGCTGCCCGCCGAATCCGACGTCTTCTTGCTGTCCGGCGCAGGCGGTGAAAGCGAGGAGCAGCACGCCCGCGCCCACTGTGGTGTGTAGGCGTTTCATGCCCGGTAGACGGAGCCCGGTCCGCGCCGGGTTGCGCGGATCCGGGATCTTTTGGGCGGACACTGTGGAATCCGCCGCTAGGGCCACCGTTTTCGCTGGTCAGGAGCATTCACTGTGAACGGTCCGCGTCGAACCGGTCCGAGTTCACCGCACGTCGGCACCTGCGGAACCGGGCCAGGTGGTCCCGGTCGCCGCTGCCGCCCAGCCCGTGATCCAGTCCGCCAGCACCCCGCTGGTGTACACCCACGCGTAGTGGCCGAGCTTCGCCGCGCCCGCCACCTCGCAGGAGTAGTGCCGCCGGGTGCGCGGCGCCGCCACCGCCTTCGCCGCCAAGTGATCCACTGAGGACGCGGGGGCCAGCTCGTCGCCCTCGACGCTCACCGTGAGCAGCGAGACGTCCAGCTCCCGCAACGCCCGCTCGTAGTCGAAGTCCGATCCGCCGAGGCGGTAGCGGCCGGTGCGCCCCTGGCGGGCCCAATCCGCCATGATCCCGGCCGGCTGGCGGCCGCCGAACCCGAGCCGCTCCCCCGGCCAGAAGCCGAGCAGCGAACTCACCGCGGCGACGAACTGGGTCGCCACCAGGTTCTTCCAGCCCTGCATTCCGGGGAAGCTGCGGAACCACACCGAACCGGAGGCCAGCAGCGTCACCCCCCGCACCCGGCTCGGGTCCGCGGCGGCGAGCAGCAGCGCGATCTGCCCGCCGAGGCTGTGCCCGACCAGGAAGCGCGGCGCGGCGGGGAACTCGCGCGCCACGAGGTCCACGACGGCGGCGGCGTCGTCTACCAGGTCCTGGTACCCGAAGCGGATCTTGCGGTCGGCGCGCGGCGGCGCGGTGCCCTGGCCGCGCCAGTCGACGCTCACCACCGTGCAGCCGCGCTCGTGCAGCTCGCGCAGGAACGGCAGGTAGTAGGAGGCGGGGACGCCCATCGCGGGCAGCAGGACGACGGCCGGGGCGGCCGGGTCCTCGGCGGCGCAGGCGCGGACGGTCAGCCGGTGCTCGCCCGCGGGCAGCTCGCCCAGCTCGGTCAACGTCAGGTCGGCCATTCCCGGGCTCCCGTCCTCGCTTCCTCGGCGCGCACAGAATAACGGTACGGGTGAGTCTCGGAGAGGTGGGCGCCGGGAGTCAGGCGCGCGGTCCGCGATCCCGCCCCGGACTCGCGGACCCCCGCCGCGGAATCAGCGCAGCCTGCGCGGACCCGTGTCCGGCACCGCGGCCGAACGCCCCACGCTGATCCGCGCTCCCGTCACCCGCACGCCGAGCGCCGAGGCCAGCACCGGCTGCAACGTCAGCTCCCGCACCTCCGGCAGGTCCTCCACCAGCGTCGCCACCCGCAGCACCAGGTCCTCCAGCGCCGCCAGATCCGCGGGCTCATCACCCCGGTAGCCCGCCAGCAGCGGTGCCGCGCGCGGCGAGCGCACCAGCGCCGCCACGTCCACATCGGTCATCGGAACCGCCCGGTACGCCTTGTCCCCCAGCAGTTCGCTGGCCACACCGGACAGTCCGAACGAGACCAGCGTGCCGAACGACGGGTCGTCCATCAGGTCGATCACGCAGGAATGCCCGCGCCCTGCCATGTTCTGCACGTACACCTCCGCGGTGTCCGACACCCGCAGCAGGTCCGCGTACGCCGCCCGCACCGCGTCCGCGTTCACCAGGTCCAGCCGCACGCCCACCAGGTCCGCGCGGTGCCGCAACTGGTCGTCGGCGGCCTTCAACACCACCGGGAAACCGAGCTCGGTCGCCGCGGCCACCGCGTCCGCCTCGTTGCACACCCGGCGGAACGGCACCAGCTCGATCCCGTAGTGCCCCAGCAGCTCCACCGACTGCTCGTCGCTGAGCCGCACCTCACCGTCCCCGAGCGAGGCCTCCACCAGCCGCCGCGCCCGCTCCGGCGCGATGCCCTCCGGCCGGGCGAAGTGCCCCTGCGGCGCGGCCCGCCACCGCGCGTAGCGCGTCGCCCTGGCCAGCGACAGCACCGCCCGCTCGGGGCTCGGGTAGGACGGCACCGAACCCCAGCCAGCCGAACCGTCCGGCCCCGGCACCGCCAGCTCGTCCGGCACACCCTCGGCGGCCAGGAACGTCGTGACCACCGGTTTCGTCGCCGCGACCGCGGCCTCCTGCAAGGCCTCCCGCAACGCCCTCGCGTAAGCGGTGCCCGGCACCGCGACCGGCGGCACGAACACCGTCACCAGCGCGTCCACGTCGTCGGAGAGCGCGGCCGCGCGCACCGCGGCGGCGAACTCCTCCGGGCTCGCCGACGCGCCGACGTCCACCGGCTCACCCGCCAGCCGCAGGCCCTCCGCCTGCGCGACGTCCGCCGCCAGCATGCCCAGCGCCGAGGAGTTGCCGACGATCGCCACCCGCTCTCCCGCGGGCAGCGGCTGGTGGGCCAGCAGCAGCGCCGTGTCGAACATCTGCGCCACCGACTCGACGCGGATCACCCCGGCCTGCTCGAACAGCGCCTGCACGCTCGTCTCGTCCACCTGCACCGATGTGGCCGCGAGCCCGGGGCGCACCGCGTTGCGGCCCGACTTCACCACCACGATCGGCTTGGTCCGGGCCAACCGCCGGGCCAGCCGGGCGAACTTGCGCGGGTTGCCGAAGGACTCCAGGTACAGCAGCACCACGTCCGTCGCCGGGTCCGTCTGCCAGTACTGCAGCAGGTCGTTGCCCGAGACGTCGGCGCGGTTGCCCGCCGAGACGAACGTGGACAGGCCCAGGCCCCGCTCGGTCGCGGTCGCCAGGATCGCCACGCCCAGCGCCCCCGACTGGCAGAAGAACCCGGTGCGCCCGGACCCCGGCAACCGCGGCGCCAAGGTCGCGTTGAGCCGGTAGCCGGCATCGGTGTTGACCACGCCCAGCGCGTTCGGGCCGACGACCCGCATGCCGTGCACGCGCGCCGCGCGGACCATGCGGCGTTCGATCGCGCGACCGTCCGGTCCCGACTCGCTGAACCCGGAGCTGACGATCACCAGCGCCTTCACGCCCTTGGCCAGGCATGCGTCCAGCACCTCGTCCACGCCCGCCGCCGGGATCGCCACCACCGCCAGATCCACGTCGTCCGGGATGTCCAGCACCGACGGGTAGGCCCGCACGCCGCGGACCGCCCGGTGCTCCGGATTCACCGGGTACACCGGGCCGGCGAAGTCCGCGGTCAGCAGGTTGACGAGCACCGCGTGCCCGATCTTGCGGTGGTCGGTGGAGGCGCCGATCACCGCCACCGACCGCGGGTGCAGCAGGTTGTGCACGCTGCGCGCCTCCGCAGCCTGCTCCCGGGCCCTGGCCACCGCCAGCGACTCCTCGGTGGGGTCGATGTCGAACTCCAAGTGCACGACGCCCTCTTCCATCGCGCGCCGCACCTGGTAGCCGGCGTCCCGGAAGACCCGCACCATCGCCGAGTTCTCCGCGAGGACCTCCGCGACGAACCGGCGCAGCCCGCGCTCCTGGGCGGCCGCCGCCAGATGCTCCAGCAGGATCGAACCGAGGCCGCGGCCCTGGTGCTGGTCCTGCACCACGAACGCCACCTCGGCCGAGTCCTGGTCGTCGAGCCGGTCGAAGCGCCCCACCGCCACGATGTCGTCGCCCAGCAGCGCCACCAGCGCCACCCGGTCCCGGTGGTCGACGGTGCTGAACCGCTCCACGTCCCGCTTCGGCATCCGCGGATACGGGCCGAAGTAGCGGAAGTACCGGGTGCGGTCGCTGAGCCTGCTGTGGAACGAGATCAGCTGGTCGGCGTCGTCCGGTGAGATCGGCCGCAGGTGCACGGTGCCGCCGTCGGAGAGCACGACGTCGGCCTCCCAGCTGCGCGGGTACGGCTTGCCGTCGCCGGTGGGCGGCGCATCCGGCCGGTCCGAGTCGCCTCGCTGACCCGCGCGGGGCGGCTCGCCGGGACGGGCGGGCTGGCCGGACGGGGCGGCGTCGGCCGCCGAGGCGGGTTGGCCGGCTGGGCGCGGCTGGGCGGGCTGCTCCGCCCGGCCGGGCTGGTCGGGCGATCCGGGTTTGCCGGGTTTGCCGGGCTGGTCGGGCTGGTCGGGCTGGTCGGGCTGGTCGGGCTGGGTGCGCTGGTCGGCTGAGCCGGGCTGGTCGGGCTTGGACTGGTCCGGCCGCTGGTCGCCCGTCCCGAGGTCCGCCCGCCGGCCGGGCTCCGGCCGAGCACCGCCCCGGTCCGCGGCCGCACGACCGCCGCCGCTCGTCCCGCGTCGCTTCGACCCGCCCATCAGCCAGCACCCTCTCAACCGCACCGGCGTCGAGCAGGCCGGGCGCACTGCGCCGCCGGTGCGGGTGCGCGTGCGCCGCCGAGGTCAGTCGCGGACATCGGCCGGGTCCAGACCGTGCAACGGGAACAACGCGTGCCGCGCGTCCCGGATCGCAGTGTCCACCGTGGACTCGGTCACCCCCGTCCAGGGTACGAAGGTCGGGTCCTCCCCATCCGTCAACGATGTCGGCAGCGGAACGTTCCCCGCCACCCGCAAGGCGTGCGCCAGCCACTCCGGCGGCAACGCCGTCGCCGGATCCAGGTCCCGGTCCAGCGCGGTCGCCAGCAGGTGGGTCCAGCTGCGCGGCACCACCCGGTGCAGCGCGTAGCCACCACCACCGAGCGCCACCCACCTGCCACCGGCGCACCGCTCCGCCAGGCCCCGCAGCGCGTGGTAGCTCTCGCGCTGGCCGTCCACCGACATCGCCAGGTCCGCGAGCGGGTCCTCCCGGTGCGCGTCGGCTCCGGCTTGCGTGACCAGCACCTGCGGGCGGAATTCATCCAGCAGCGACGGCACCACGGCGTGGAACGCCCGCAACCAGTCCGCGTCTCCCGTACCCGGCGGCAGCGCCACGTTCACCGCGGTCCCCTCCGCCCCGGGGCCGCCGGTCTCGGTGGCGAAGCCGGTGCCCGGCCACAGCGTGATCGGGTGCTGGTGCAGCGAGACGGTCAGCACCCGCGGGTCGTCGTAGAACGTCTTCTGCACCCCGTCGCCGTGGTGCACGTCCACGTCCACGTAGGCGACCCGCTCCACGCCCTGGTCGAGCAGCCAGGCGATGGCCACGGCGCAGTCGTTGTAGACGCAGAACCCGGCGGCCCGCTCCGGCATCGCGTGGTGCAGCCCGCCGGCGAGGTTCACCGCCCGATCGGCCTTCCCGGACAGGACCTGCTCGGCCGCGGTGATCGACGCTCCGGCCACCAGCGCCGAGGCCTCGTGCATCCGGTCGAAGATCGGGTTGTCCTCGGTGCCGAGCCCGTACCCGATGTCCCAGGCCGCGGTCGGTGCGGCGCGCACGGCCGCCAGGTAGTCCGGGCGGTGCACGCGGAGCAGCTCCTCGTCGGTGGCCGGCCGCGGCGGCACCGGCGTCACACCGTCCAGCACCCCGAGCGAACTGGCCAGCCGCATCGTGAGGTCCAGCCGGATCGGGTGCAGCGGGTGCTCACCACCGAGGTCGTAGCCGAGGACCGACTCGTCCCACACCACCGCGCACTGGTTGCCCATGCGCCGGACGCTACCCGGCCCGTGGCGGCGCTCACAGTGTCCCGGGACACACCGCGGCACCGCCGTGCTCGCCGTCCCGGACGTCAGCCCGGAGCGTCCCCCGTCTTCGCCGGCCGGTTCGGGTCGGACGACCAGTGCGACCACGAACCCGCGTAGAGCGCGGCCGGATTCCCCGGCCCGCTCAGACCCGCGTGCTCCAGGGCGAGCAGGGCGGAGCAGGCCGTGATCCCGGAACCGCAGTAGGCGCCGACCGGAGTCTCCCGGTCCACCCCGAGCTCGCCGAACGAACGCGCCAGCTCCGCCGGCGTCCGCCAGGTCCCGTCCGCGGTCACGTTGTCGGCGAACGGGGCGTTGCGCGCCCCGGGGATGTGGCCGGGCCGCGGGTCGACCGGTTCCACCTCACCGCGGTACCGCTCCGGGGCGCGGGCGTCGAGCAGCCGCCCCTCCGCGGCCAGCCGGGCGGCCTCGTCGGCACCGATCACCGGCAGCGAATCCGGCACCACCTCGTAGTCGGTGGGCGCCACCTCCGGCACCTCGGCGGTGACCGGGTGGCCGCCGTCGACCCACGCCCGGTACCCGCCGTCGAGCACCCGGACCCGCGGGTGCCCGGCCCAGCGCAGCAACCACCAGGCCCGCGCCGCCGCGGAACCGTCGGCGGCGTCGTAGGCCACCACCTCGCGGTCCGCGGTGACCCCGGCCCGCCGCAGCACCACCTGCAGATCCGCGGCGGCGGGCAGCGGGTGCCTGCCGCCGGGGCCGGGAGGGGCCGCGAGTTCGGTGTCCAGGTCCACGAACACCGCGCCCGGCAGGTGGTCGCGCTCGTAGTCCTCCCGGCCGGGTGGCCCGAGCAGGCTCCACCGCACGTCCAGCAGCACCGGTGGGCGCGCGCCCGCCAGCGACTCGGCAAGATCGTCTGCACTGATCAGCGGATCCATCGGACCTCCTGGACTGCTCGGGGACGGAACGACTCGGGAAAGGGGCCGAAAGCATGCTCCGGCGGCGGAAACGCCTGCTCGGAAGCCACCGACCGGCGGTACGGCACCGGGACTAGAATCACAGGTGGGACCGCAAATCGGGGAGCCAGCGTGAACGATCTCATCGATACCACCGAGATGTACCTTCGCACCATTTACGACTTGGAGGAGGAGGGCGTCGTCCCGCTGCGCGCCCGCATCGCGGAACGCCTGGAGCAGAGCGGGCCGACCGTGAGCCAGACCGTGGCCCGGATGGAGCGCGACGGCCTGCTCACCGTTGCCGAGGACCGGCACCTGGAGCTCACCGAGGCAGGCCGCACCCGCGCCGTCCGCGTGATGCGCAAGCACCGGCTCGCCGAACGGCTGCTCGTCGACGTGATCGGCCTGGAGTGGGAACACGTGCACGACGAGGCCTGCCGCTGGGAGCACGTGATGAGCGAGGCGGTCGAGCGCAAGCTGGTGGCGCTGCTCGGCAACCCGTCCACCTCCCCGTACGGCAACCCCATCCCCGGCCTCGAAGAGCTCGGTGCCGAACCGGCGACCGCGGCGATCGGTGAGTCCGATCTGAAGCGGGTCGACGAGATCGCCCGCAACGGTGGCGGCCAGGCCGTGGTGTGCCGGATCGCCGAGCACGTCCAGCTGGACCCCGACGTGATGAGCGAGCTCAAGGAAGTCGGCCTGATGCCCTCGGAGAACATCGAGATCGTGCCGGTCACCGGCGTGAACAAGCCGATCCAGGTGAACGGCCCCAAGGGCAGCACCCAGCTCGCGCCCGGCATCGCCCACGCCGTCCTGGTCCGCGCCCGGTGAGCCCCGCCGAGACCGCCGCCGAGGCCTTCACCTCCGAGCACGGACGCGCTCCCGAGGTCGCCTGGTCGGCACCCGGCCGGGTCAACTTGATCGGCGAGCACACCGACTACAACGACGGGTTCGTGCTGCCGATCGCGTTGCCGCACCGGATCGCCGTGGCCGCCGCGCCGCGCACCGACGGAGTGCTGTCGGTGGCCACGCTGGGCGACGACGGCGTGCTGCACCGGGCCGAGTCGACCCCGCTGGACGCGCTCGCGCCGGGCGCGCAGACTGGGTGGGCCGCATACCCCTCCGGCGTCGCGTGGGCGCTGCGCGGGCAGGGCGTCGAGGTGCCCGGGGCGGACCTGGTCATCGCGGGCGACGTTCCCGCCGGGGCCGGGCTGTCGTCGTCGCACGCGCTGGAGTGCGCGGTGGCGCTCACGCTGCTCGACCTGGCCGGGCGCCCCGCCGACGGGCCGGAGGCCCCGGCGACCGCCGACATCGCCCGCTGGGTGCAGATCTCGGAGAACGACTTCGTCGGCGCCCCCACCGGCCTGCTGGACCAGACCGCCTCGTTGAGCTGCACCGAATCGCACGCGCTGTTCTTCGACGTGCGCTCCGGCGAGCTGGAGCAGATCGCGTTCGACACCGCCTCCGTCGGCCTCGAACTGCTCGTGATCGACACCCGCGCCAAGCACTCGCACAGCGAATCCGGCTACGGCGAGCGCAGGCGCGGCTGCGAGCACGCGGCGGACCTGCTCGGGGTCAAGGCGCTGCGCGACGTGTCGATCGGGGAACTCGACGGCGCGCTCGAGGTGCTGCCGGAGGAGCTGCGGCCCCTGGTGCGCCACGTCGTCACCGAGAACGAACGGGTGGTGTCCACCGTCGCCGCGCTCGACGCCGGGGAGCTCGCCTCGATCGGACCGCTGCTGACCTCCTCGCACGTGAGCATGCGCGACGACTACCGGATCTCCTGCCTGGAACTGGACGTGGCGGTGGACGCCGCGCTGGAAGCCGGTGCGCTGGGCGCCCGGATGACCGGCGGTGGTTTCGGCGGCTCGGCGATCGCGCTGGTGCGCGCGCAGGACCGGGAGGCGATCGGGCAGGCCGTGCTGGACTCCTACGCCGAGCAGGACCTGCCGGCGCCGCGGCTGTTCACCGCGATTCCGGCCGCCGGAGCGGGCCGCGACCGCTGATCCGGCCCCGCGGCACGGCGGGGCCTTCGAGTTGGACGTACCAGGAAAGGCAGAACCTCCGTGAAGCTCCTCGTCACCGGTGGTGCGGGATATGTGGGCAGCGTGTGCGCGGCACGGCTGCTGGAGAACGGTCACCAGGTGACCGTGGTCGACGACCTCTCGACGGGACACGCCGACGCGGTGCCGCCGGGCGCCACCTTCGTGCGGGCCGACATCGCGGAAGCGGCCGGTGATCTGCTGGCCGAGGGGTACGACGGCGTGCTGCACTTCGCGGCGAAGTCGCTCGTCGGCGAGTCCATGGAGGACCCGCACAAGTACTGGCAGGGCAACGTGGTCACCTCGCTGCGGCTGCTGGAGGCGGTCCGCGAGCACGGCACGCCGCGGCTGGTGTTCTCCTCCACCGCCGCCACCTACGGCGAGCCGGACGTGGTGCCGATCCCGGAGGACGCCCCGGCCCGGCCGACGAACACCTACGGCGCGACGAAGCTGGCCATCGACCACGCGATCAGCTCTTACGCCACGGCGCACGGACTGGGCGCGGTGAGCCTGCGCTACTTCAACGTTGCCGGCGCGCACGGCTCGTTCGGCGAGCGGCACGCCGTGGAGACGCACCTGATCCCGATCGTGCTGCAGGTCGCACTGGGCAAGCGCGAGCAGGTGCAGATGTACGGGACCGACTGGCCCACCGAGGACGGCACCTGCGTCCGCGACTACATCCACGTCACCGACCTCGCCGACGCGCACCTGCTGGCGCTGGAGAACGCGCGGCCCGGCGAGCACCGGATCTACAACCTGGGCAACGGCACCGGCTTCTCGGTGCAGCAGGTGATCGAAACCTGCCGCGAGGTGACCGGCCACCCCATCCCGGCGGCGGTGGCACCGCGGCGCGCCGGTGACCCGGCGACGCTGGTGGCCGCCAGCGACCGCGCCCGCGAAGAACTGTCCTGGAAGCCGAAGCTGGCCGACCTGTCGGTCATCGTGCGCGATGCCTGGGAGTTCACCCGGGCCCGCGAGCAGAGCTGACGCCCGCCGGTGCCCGGTCGCCGCGCGATCGGGCACCGGACGGCCCGGCCGCGGGCGCGCCGCCGAGCGGTGCCGGATCGCGGCGCTCATCAGGACTCCTCCGCTTCGATCATGAGCTGGGCGTCGCTCATCGCGTCCTTGGCCACTTCGCCCAGTTCCTTCGGTGAAATGCCCCGTTCGAGGGCCTGCCGCAGCAGGGACCCCAGGGAGTGCTCGGGCCGGGCGGCCTCCACGCGCTCCAGCGCGACGCTCGCCAAGGCCCCCTCGCCGCGCAGGTAGGCGGAGAAGGCCAGCAGCGCGGCCACGTCGGCGACCTCGGGTTCCGGCGCCTTGCGCACCAGGCTCAGCCACAGCTGCTCCGCGGCCATCGCCTGCTCGCCCAGCGCCACGCCGAGGCACAGGTCGCGCACCCGCTGGTCGTTCAGCGCGAGCAGGATTCGCAGCTGGTCCTCCTCGGTCAGCGCCTCCCCCGCCGCCGTCCGGCGGATCCCGGCGAGCGCGGTGGCCACGTCCTCGTGCACGTCGCCCCCCTCCCGCTCGGAGTCGTCGAGCATGCCGTTCAGCCGGGCCGACCAGCGGGCGGTCGTCCGCTCGGATTCGGGGGCGACCAGGCCCTGCAGCTCGCGGCGGCTGTCGAAGGTGACCGAGCCGGACGCGGCCATCGCGGCGCCGAGTGCGGTGCGCTTCGGGTCCGGTACCTCGCCGCGGCAGGGCGGGTCGTCGTAGCAGCGCCACGGGCTGCCCGCGACGAGCCGGTCGGTCCAGATCTCGTGCAGCACGTCGATGCCCGCCGCGGCGAATCCGTCCCGCAGCAGCAGGATCAGCTCGCGGTGCGGGACCGCTTCGTCCACTTCGGGCTCCGACAGGGGTCGCGCGCCGCCGGCCGGTTCAGGGCCCGCGTCGGCGGCGGACGGCTCGGCTTCACCGTCCGGCGGGCCGTGGCCACCGCCCCCGCCCGGTCCGACGGCCACGACGATGACGCGGGTCGCGCCCCGCCGCACCATCGGACCGGCCGAGAGGTATTCGATCACCGACCTGCGGTGTTCGGGCGGTGGCAGGTCGATCCGCAGCGTGAGGCAGAACGTCCCGGTGTCTCCCTCGGTGCGCAGGCCCAGCAGGACCAGGGAATCGGTGGGCGTGAACCCGAGCAGGTGGGGAACGGCGGCGAGGATCTCGCCCGCGTCGCCGAGGTGGATGCGTGCGTTCAACGGAGTGGTCATACCCAGAACATCGGGAGAACCGGCAGAGCCGCCGCAGGGTGGATTTCAGATCTGTGGACGAACCGGCGCCCTGTGGAAGAACTCCCCGGTATAGCAGGAAGAACTCACCTCCGGGTGACAGCGAATACGGTGGACTTCTTCACCCCGTTGATCATCACGCTCAGTTCCGCCCGCCCCGGACGCAGCCCGGTGAGCAGCCCGGTGCCCGGATCGAACGCGGCCACCGCACCCGGCCCCACCTCCGCACGCGGTCCGATGTGGACGGACCGGCCCGACCAGTCCGCGCTCACCGGGTACCGCACGGGCACCACCCGGTCCTCCTGCAGCAGCGTGGCCGCCACCGGCGCAGCACCACCCGCCACCACCGGCGGCACCGGCAGCTCGATCCGGTCGACGCGCGGCCTGGTCTCCCAGCGCACCGGGTCGCGCCGGTCGCCGGGATCGATCCGCAGCAGGCTCCACCCGGTGAAACCACCCGCGTCCGGGGCCGTGGCAGGCCGCTTGCCCGCATTGCCGTTCACCTGCCGCGGCACCCCGTCCACGGTGGAGGAGTGGAAGGTGCCGGCATGTCCGGCCACCAGCACGGCGGGCTTCCCCGAATCCCGCCGGAAATCGGCCAGCCACCGGCCGAGCAGCTCCGCCTCCTTCGGATCCTCCAGCTGGGAGGCGTCCGTCGGGCCCGGATCGCGCGGCGGGTGGTGCAGGAACACCGCCACCGAACGCACCGCCGGATCCCGCGCAGCCTCGTCCAACGCCGACCGCAGCATCCGCACCTGGCCGAACCCGCCGCCCAGCAACGAGCCCGCCGACGAATCCAGCAACACCGCCCGAGTCCCGGCCACATCCGCCACCTGGTGGGTGGCCCCGAACTCGGCGGCGAACTCGCGCAGGTCCCCCGGCCCCGAGGCCTCGTGGTTCCCCGGCACGTAGTACCAGGGAACCCGATCCCCCACCTCCGACTCGATCACCCGGCGGGCCAGGTCGAAATCGGCCGCGGTCCCCCGATCCACCAGATCACCGTTGATCACCAGCGCGTCCGGCCGCGCCGCCACCGCCTCGCGCAACGAACGCCGAGCGGCCGCCACCAGCGGACCGTCCGGCTCGTCGGCGGTGAACTGGGCGTCGCTGACCACCGCGATCCGGGACGCGCCCGGCACAGGCGGCAACGTCCCATCCCGCACCACCGACGGGTCCTGCGGTTCCGCGTCGACCGGCACCTGCACCTCCGGGGCGACCAGCGCGGTCAACTCGTCGAACACCAACCGCCCCGAGTACTGCCGCGCACCGTCCGGCTCGACCGCGTAGATCCGCTGCAACCGGAGCGATCCGGACACCCCGGCGGGCAGCGGTGCCTCGACGTAGCGCCACCCCGTCCAGTCCACGTTGCGCGCCCAATCCACCGTCGTGGCCACCCCAGCGGAATCGACGACGGAACCGCGCAGCCACGCGCCGCGGCCATCGCCGTTCACCCACATCCCGAGCCGCTGCGTTCCCGGTCGCAACGGGAGCGGCTCGGTGACGTTCACGTACGCGGCTCGGGTCGTCGTGGCGCCCGTCAACGCGTAGTCCAAGGCCAGACCGGGAGTGCCCGCGTGCCCCGGTGCCTCGTGCAGCGACGCCGCCACCTGCTGCGGGAACACCGACACCTCCCACCCCCCGGGACCGTCCAGCGGCGCCAGCGGCTCCGGTCGAGAACCGGTGGTGACGCCGAGGTGCGCGGTCAGGTCACCGACGCGGACGGTCACCGCCGAAGTCGCCGAGTCCGACAGCGCCGTCACCGCGAACCCGGCACCGTCCGGTTCGATCCGCACCGCGTCGCGGTCGTACTCCAACCGCACGTCCACCGGTTCCACCCAGGTCCGGAAGCCCTCGGCGTCCTGGCCCAGCACCTGGAAGCGCCCCCGCGCGCCCGCGTCCGGCAGCTCCACCCGCCGCACATCGGTGCTGATCGACGCCGGCGGGCCCAAGACGGCCAGCTCCGCCGAACCGCGTGCGCCGGGAGCGCTCGCCGTCACCGTGGCCGTGCCCGGGTGACCCGCGCGCAGCACTCCCCCGTCCACCCGGCCGGCCGCGGCCGGCGACACCGACCACTCGGGATCCGCGGGTACCGGTGCCCCGGTCTCGTCGTGGCCGTGCGCCGCCACCGCCCTGGACAGCCCGGACAGCACCCGTTCCCCATCGGGCTCGACCCGGAACCCGCGCAACCGGCGGCTGCCCGCGGCGGTCGCGAACCCGATGCCGTTCGGCACCGGGCGCAGCTCCCCGTCCGACGGCGCATTGCGCACGTCCGCCTCGTCCGCGCCGCGCTCGCGCGCCAGCAGCGTCGACGAACCACCGCCGTCCAGGTTGATCGCGTCCGACGCCCCCAGCGCCCGCAGCCGTTCGGCCAGTTCCCGCTCCGTCGCACCGCGGCTGTCGGCCTGCCTGCCATCGATGGTGACCAGCCACATCCGGGTTCCGTCAGCGGAGAAACCCGCCGCGGTGCGGGGGTGCAGGGCGGTGTCGTCGACGGGCTGCACCTCCCCGTTCCGCAGCAGCATTTCGTTGCCGCCGATCGCCACGTCCACCGGGCCGTCCGTCCGCGGCCGGTACCGCACCGAGACCCGATCGCCCGGCCGCAGCGAGCCGAGCGCGGCGGCTCCGGCGCCGGTGCCGAGCAGCCGCACCGCACCCGGCGGCATCGGCCCCTCCGCCGGGGCGGGTCGCACCTGGGCCACCACGTCGCCCGCGAGCTCCACCTCCAGCACCGGCGCCGAACCGTCCACTGCGGACTTCCGGGACGCCGCGCCCCAGTACGGCGTGTAGAGACCGATGCCGCCGGTGGCGACGCGCGGGGAGTTCAGATCGGTGATCGGCACGGTCCCGCCGTCCGGGCGGATCAGCTCGGCGGCCAGGAACACCTGCATCAGGCGCCCCGCCGAGCCGCCGACCGCGGCGACGTCGTTGTGCCCGCCGGACGGCGCGGAGAGCAGCTCACCACCCGACATCGCGGCACCGAGCGGAGCTCCGGACGCGTCGATGTCGAAGAAGTCCCCGTTCACCCCGGCGACCGCGCCGCCGAGCTGCTCGGAAAGCGGAGCGCGCGCCGACGCCGAACCAGGGCTCAAGTACTCCGGTCGCAACCCGGACCCGGCCAGGTCCGCGGCGAGCACGTCACCGCGCACCCAGCCCTCCGGCTCGTACCGGTCGAACTCGGTCAACGTGAGCCCCGGGGCCACCTCGGACGTCTCCCGCGACGTGTCGAAACCGTCCGGGCCCGCCGCCCTCGCCGTGGCGGAGCGGACGCTGACCGGGCCGCGTTCGGTCGCGGACGCGCCGGGAAGGTCCTCCACCGGTGGTGGACCCAGCAGCGGCGCACCGCTCGCGGCAGGTGCGGTCAACGCACCCGCCAGCACCGCACCGGACAGCCCCAGCACCAGACCGCGCGACCTCATGCGCCCTCCCGATCACCCCGGAACCTCAGCGCACCAGCAGACCGCACCGGCACGACCGGGGGCGAGCGCCGAGCTGAACAGCACTCGAACAGCCCACACCGATCACCGGACCAGGTTCCGGCGACGATCCGCCCCGGGCACGTCCGCCGGTAGAGTCGGCGCACGACGATCCGGACCAGCAGGAGGATTCGCCATGCGCAGCGTTCCGCCCGCCCTGCTCAGCTCCGCCGGGCTGATCGGCGGCTTCGCCGTCACCCGGGTGCAGCGGCACCGCTCGTGGAGCGGGCTGGTCGCCGGGGCCGGCGGGCTGGCCGCGGTGGAGAGCTGCCGACGGCGCGGCGGTACCGGTCGCGCGCTGCTGCTCGGCGGTGCCTACGCCGCCGGGCTCGCCGGGTCGCACCCGTTGGCCCGGCGCATCGGGGCCTGGCCCGCGGTCGTCACCGCGACCGCGGGAGTCGCCGCCGCGGCGCACCTGCTCTCCCGCCACGGCTGAGTCCGGAACCCAGCCGCTCGTACGCGCGAAAAGGGTGGCCCGGCATCGCGCCGGACCACCCTCCGCGTCGGTGAGGCGCCGCTACCCGCAGGTCGGCGCCCCGTCACGAGGTCAGCTGCACCCCGAGGTGGAACCGCAGCCCTCGCACAGGTAGCAGGAACCGGACGGACGCATCTTCGTGCCGCAGGTCATGCACAACGGCGCGTCCGCGGCCTTGCCCAGCCGCAGCTCCAGCAGCTCGGTGGAGCTGCCCGCGCGGGGCTCCTCGCCCTCGCGCCGCGACTCGGCGACCGAGGAGTCCACCGTGGACCGCATGGTGTCGAGGTCGACCTCACCACCGCCGGTGGAACCCGAGTCGTACTCCGCGGTCTGCGCGGTGCGCTCCTCGGAGGTGAAGATGCCCAGCTGCGCGCGCTTCTCGTAGGGCAGGTAGTCCAGCGCCAGCCTGCGGAACAGGTAGTCGAGGACGCTGCCCGCCATCCGCACGTCCGGGTCGTCGGTCATGCCCGCAGGCTCGAAGCGCAGGTTCTGGAACTTCGAGACGTAGAACTCCAGCGGGATGCCGTACTGCAGACCCACCGAGATCGACATCGAGAAGGCGTCCATCACGCCCGCCAGCGTCGAGCCCTGCTTGCCCAGCTTCACGAAGATCTCGCCGAGACCGTCGTCCGGGTACGAACCGGCGTGCAGGTAGCCCTCGGCACCGCCCACGGTGAACGAGACCGTCTGGCTCGGGCGCTTCTTCGGCAGGCGCTTGCGGACCGGGCGGTACTCGATCTGCTTCTCGACGGCCTTCTCCGCGGTGCCCTTGTCGCCCTTGCCCGCGGACAGCGGCTGGCCGACCTTGCAGTTGTCCCGGTAGATCGCCAAGGCCTTGAGGCCGAGCCGCCAGCCCTCGAAGTAGATCTCCTCCACGTCGGCGACCGAAGCGGCCTCCGGCATGTTGACCGTCTTCGAGATGGCGCCCGACAGGAACGGCTGCACCGCGGCCATCATCCGCACGTGGCCCATCGGCGCGATGGAGCGCTCACCCATCGCGCAGTCGAACACCTCGTAGTGCTCGGGGCGCAGGCCGGGCGCGTCCACCACGTGGCCGTGCTCGGCGATGTACTCGACGACCGCCTCGATCTGCTCTTCCTGGTAGCCCAGCGCCTTCAGCGCGCGCGGGACCGTCTGGTTGACGATCTGCATCGAGCCGCCGCCGACCAGCTTCTTGAACTTCACCAGCGCGAGGTCCGGCTCGACCCCGGTGGTGTCGCAGTCCATCATCAGGCCGATGGTGCCGGTCGGGGCCAGCAGCGAGGCCTGCGCGTTGCGCCAGCCGTTGCGGGCACCGAGTTCCAGGCCGTCCTGCCACACCTTGGTGGCCAGCTTGTGCACGGCCACGTCGTTGCGGTGGTAGGTGCGGACCAGGTCGTTGGCCGCGGCGTGCTTGCGCATCACGCGCTGGTGCGCGTCGGCGTTGCGGGCGTAGCCCTCATACGGGCCGACGGCGCCGGCGAGCTCCGCCGAACGCTTGTACGCGGTGCCGGTCATCAGCGAGGTGATCGCCGCCGACAGCGCGCGCCCGCCGTCGGAGTCGTAGGCGTGCCCGGTGGCCATCAGCAGCGCGCCCAGGTTCGCGTACCCGATGCCGAGCTGGCGGAACTTGCGGGTGGTCTCGCCGATCGCCTCGGTCGGGAAGTCCGCGAAGCTGATCGAGATGTCCATCGCGGTGATGACCAGCTCAACGGCCTTCTCGAACAGTTCCGCGTCGAAGGTCAGATCCGAGCGCAGGAACTTCATCAAGTTCAGCGAGGCGAGGTTGCAGCTGGAGTTGTCCAGGTGCATGTACTCCGAGCACGGGTTGGAGGCCGAGATCCGGCCGCTCTCCGGCGCGGTGTGCCAGTCGTTGATCGTGCCGTCGTACTGGATGCCCGGGTCGGCGCTCTCCCACGCCGCCTTGGCCATCTTCCGGAACACGTCGCGGGCCTGCACGGTGTCCACGACCGAGCCGTCGGTGCGGGCGCGCAGGTTGAACGGCCCGTCGCTCTCCACGGCGCGCATGAACTCGTCGGTGACGCGCACCGAGTTGTTCGCGTTCTGGTACTGCACCGAGGACATGTCGGCGCCGCCGAGGTCGACGTCGAATCCCGCGTCGCGCAGCGCGCGGATCTTGCCCTCTTCCTTGGACTTGGTCTCGATGAACTCCTCGACGTCCGGGTGGTCCACGTCGAGGATGACCATCTTCGCCGCCCGGCGGGTCGCACCGCCGGACTTGATGGTGCCCGCGGAGGCGTCCGCACCCCGCATGAACGACACCGGGCCCGAGGCGGTGCCGCCGGAGGACAGCAGTTCGCGGGAGGAGCGGATCCGGGACAGGTTCAGGCCGGCGCCGGAACCGCCCTTGAAGATCAGGCCCTCTTCCTTGTACCAGTCGAGGATCGACTCCATCGTGTCGTCCACGGACAGGATGAAGCAGGCGGAGACCTGCTGGCGCGAGCTGGTGCCCACGTTGAACCACACCGGCGAGTTGAAGCTGAACACCTGGTGCAGCAGCATCCAGGTCAGCTCGTGCTCGAAGATCTCCGAGTCCGCCTCGGTGGCGAAGTAGCCGTGCTCGACGCCGGCGCGCACGTAGGTGTGCACGACCCGGTCGATCAGCTGCCGCAGGCTGCTCTCCCGCTGCGCGGTGCCCTGCGCCCCCCGGAAGTACTTGCTGGTCACGATGTTGACCGCGTTCAGCGACCAGAAGTCGGGGAACTCGACCCCGCGCTGCTCGAAGTTGACCGAACCGTCGCGCCAGTTGGTCATCACCACGTCCCTGCGCTCCCACGACACCTCGTCGTAGGGGTGCACCCCCTCGGTGGTGTAGACGCGCTGCACCCGGATGCCCTCGGTGCGGGCATCTGAATCCGGCTCCCCCGCGGCGCCGGCCGGGCTGCCCACGGTCTCTGTCATGACCTGTCCCTCTTCCCTGTTGCTCGCTCGTGCGTTCCCGGCGTCGTCCGGGGTGCTCCCCGGGCGGCGCTGGTGCATCCCACCCGCATTCGACGGCTCGCGCCTGACGTGCCGCCGCTTCGACCTAGCCACCGGTGCTCCCCTCGGCGACCTGCGGGACCGCGCCTGCGCCGGCGGCGGCCCGGAGGTCGGCGATCTCCTCCTCGAAGTCCTCGACGGAGGAGAACGCCCGGTACACGCTCGCGAACCGGAGGTACGCCACCTCGTCGAGCTCCCGCAGCGGCCCCAGTATCGCGAGTCCCACCTCGTGGCTGGACAACTCCGACACACCTCGGGAGCGGACCGCGTCCTCGACGCGGTGGGCGAGCTGCTGCAGCGCGTCCTCCTGCACCGGGCGGCCTTGGCAGGCGCGCCGCACGCCCCGCACCACCTTCTCGCGGCTGAAGGGCTCGGTGACGCCGGAGCGCTTCACCACCGACAGCACGAGTTCCTCGATCGTGGTGAACCGGCGACCGCACGACGAGCAGGATCGCCTGCGCCGGATCGCCTGGCCCTCCTCGACCTCGCGCGAGTCGACCACTCGCGAATCATCGCCCCGGCAAAACGGGCACCGCATCGGACTCACCCCCTCCCCGGCATCATCGTCATCCACACCATCGAGCTCACCGGCGCGACTCACGGTCCGTGGATGCGCGAACACTCCGCGATCCCAACCCGTGGAGTAACTACACCGGCGTAACTACTAGATGTTGTGGTCGACTCTAATCCGCCCCCACACGGGAAGCAAACCGACCCACCCCGTCTTCCCCGGTCGAGTGACACCGAACCCGACGACCTGCGGAAGCCCTCCCGGGACGCCCGCGAACCACCCTCGAACGCGCCCCGGGCGGTCAGCCCCGCTGCGCCGGCACGACGAGCGCGCCACCCAACGCGGGCGCCGCCGGGTCGAGCCGGTTCAGCTCCACGATCCGGTCAACGACCGCACCCTGATCACTGTCCGGAGCGAACCGGGCGGCCATCGACCACAGCGTGTCGCCCTCGGCCACCCGCACGACCGCAGTGGCGTCCGGCACCGGCCGCGCACCCGAGTCCAGCGCGAGCAAGCCGAACAGGAGGACCCCGATGAACGCGCAGGCACCCACGGCGGCGAGCCAGGCGCACTCGCGGGCCAGGCGGAACCACCGCGCCCGCGCGACCACGAGGACCGGGGCGGACGGGGCCGCCGCCACCTCGACGGAAAGCACCGCATCCCCGCGCTCCGCGCGCGGCCGACCGATCGGAGCCGCGGACGGCTCCATCGTCGCAGCGCCGGATCGCGACCGGGACACCGCACCGGACATCGCCACCATGAGCACCTCCAGACACCAGGACCTCGGGACGGCCCGGCGATCGCTCCATGATCGAAAAGGTGTTCGATCGAACCTGCGTGCGATTGTGTACCAGCAGTGCCGGAAAAGGCCAGAGTCGCGGCCAAATTAACTCGAACAGGTGTTTGATCTTCCACTTCAGCCCGTCTACTGTGGAAATCGGAGTCACGAGCAGTCCCGTTCACGAGGACAGGAGGCAGTGGTGGTCAGCAACACGACCGAATCGATCAACGGCGAACTCGGCGGCACGTCCGGCGACGCCGGGTCGGCGAACGGTTCTCGCGGCGCGGAGGCGATCGTGACCGACATCAAGGGCGGCATCGCGGCGGAGTCGACGAGCGCCCCGGCGGTCCCCGAGCAGCCCGGTACCGACGAGCTCAGCGACCGGCAGCTCAAGGTGCTCGAGGCGATCCGCAGCTGGATGCGCGAGCACGGCTACCCGCCGAGCGTGCGGGAGATCGGCGACGCGGTGGGCCTGACGTCCACCTCGTCCGTCGCCTACCAGCTGCGGGTGCTGGAGCGGAAGGGCTTCTTGCGGCGCGACCCGCACCGCCCGCGCACGGTCGGCGTGCTGGTGGCCGATTCCGAGCAGACCGAGCTCGCCGGGCGCCCCAAGCCCGCCTACGTCCCGGTGGTGGGCCGGATCGCCGCGGGCGGCCCGATCCTCGCCGAGGAATCGGTCGAGGACGTCTTCCCGCTGCCGAAGGAGATCGTCGGCGAGGGCTCGCTGTTCCTGCTCCAGGTGGTCGGCGACTCGATGACCGACCTGGCCATCACCGACGGCGACTGGGTGGCGGTGCGCCAGCAGCCGGACGCCGAGAACGGCGACGTGGTAGCGGCGATGATCGATGGCGAGGCCACGGTCAAGACCTTCAAGCGGACCGACGAGCACGTCTGGCTGGTGCCGCACAACGAGGCCTACCAGCCGATCTTGGGCGACGACGCGACGATCCTCGGCAAGGTGGTCGCGGTGCTGCGCCGGCTCTGATCCGGGGCGCCGTCCGGCCGGTGGACCGCCCGGGCCGCGCGCCCGAGATGGGTTCTCAGCGGCGGCGCATCCGGACCAGGAAGTACAGCAGCAGGGCGGCCAGCCCACCGGCCACGACGAGCGCGGGGGCGGTGGAGAGCACGGACCCGTCCGCCGCGTCGTCCGACCCAGGAGCCGGTTGTTCGCCCTCGGCGGGTTCCGAAACGCCGGGGGCGGGTGTCCCGGGCGCCGCGGAGGGGTCGGGTTCGGCACCCGTCGCCAGCAGGGCCGCGGCCCCGGGCAGCACGTACACCGGTTGAAGTCCTTCCGAACTCGTCACGAGCGACCCGTCCGGCTCCCACGCGATCGCCTCGCCCTGCGGTTCCGACGGCAGCCGCAGAGCCACCGGCGGGCGCCGCAGCGCCGCGGGCACGTCGCCGTCGGGTGCGTGGAACAGGTAGGCCTCGGTGTAGGTGCGCAGCGCGATCAACGTGCCGTCCCGGCTCACCGAACCACCCGTCACCAACCGGGTGCCGATGCCCTTGATCGGGCCGTCCGGGGAGTCGGTGGTGGGCAGCGCGAGCTCCCCGACCCGCTCCCACGACACCGTCCCGCCGGCGACCAGGGGCTCTGCCGGGCGGTACACGAAGGCCATGCCGAACGGTTCTTTGGTGACCACGTGCGGTGTCCCGGCCCGGTCCAGCAGGAGTGCCTCGGCGTCGTGCGGACCGTCCGGGTAGCTCAGCCGGTACAGCTGCGAGTCGCCGTCCGCCGTCAACCGGTGCAGGGCCACGGTGGAGCGAGTCCGCCGGTTGTCACCGGTGTCGGCCAGCCACGCCGCACCGTCCGGGGCCAACGCCAAGTCCTCGACGTCGTAGGGGTCGGTCGGCGAAGTCCACTCCGCCCGCACCTCGCAGCTGTCGCGGTCGAGCAGGGCGACCCGCAACGAGCTGCCGCCATCGTCGACCGCGTACCAATACCGGCCGTCCGAGGCCAGGCCGGACAACTCGGTCAGTCCCGGGTCCGTCACCCGGCAGCGCTGCACGGGAGCAGGCGGCTCCGGTGCCGCGGCCGCACCTGGAGCCCCGGTGCCGAGCCCGCACAGCACCACGACCGCGGACAGCGCGCTCCCCCGCCGCACCGACCGGGCCGGGGCTCGGCGCCGCCGACGCAGGCCGCTCACCGCACGGGTGGGGTGAGCCGCACCGCGAGCACGCGGCCGCGGGCGGAAGCCGGCCGCACGCCGCTCATCCGACGGCCACGAACGGCTGCAGCGCTCCCGCCAGGTCGGGCCGGACCTTGGCCCGCACCCTGGTGCCGTCGGCCGTGTGCTCCTCGGCCACCAGCTCGCCTTCGGCGTGCACCCGGGCGACCAGCTCACCTCGGGTGTACGGCACCAGCGCGTCGATGAACACGTCCGGCCTCGGCAGCCGGTCGGAGATGATCTCGCGGAGTGCGGCGATGCCCTCGCCGCTGTGCGCCGAGACGAACACCGCACCGGGCAGCAGCTGCCGCAGTTCGGCGAGGCGGGTGGCGTCGACCTGGTCGACCTTGTTCACCACCAGCAGCTCCTCCGGCACCGGAGCGCCGTGCTCCTCGGCGATGTCGGAGACGACGGTGCGCACCGCCGCGACCTGCTCGTGCGGCTGCGGTTCGGAACCGTCCACCACGTGGACCAGCAGGTCGGCGCCGGTGACCTCCTCCAGCGTGGAGCGGAAGGCCTCCACCAGCTGGTGCGGCAGGTGCCGGACGAACCCGACGGTGTCGGTCAACGTGTAGGGCCTGCCGTCGGGGGTCTCGGCCCGGCGGGTCGTCGGGTCCAGGGTCGCGAACAACGCGTCCTCGACGAGCACTCCGGCACCGGTGAGCGCGTTGAGCAGGCTGGACTTGCCGGCGTTGGTGTACCCGGCGATGGCCACGCCCGCCACCCGCTGCGCCTCGCGCCGCCCGCGCTTGGTGCTGCGGATGGTGCTCATGGCTTTGAGCTCGTTGCGGAGCTTGCTGATGCGCTTGTGGATCCGCCTGCGGTCGGTCTCCAGCTTCGTCTCACCGGGACCGCGGGTGCCGACGCCGCCGTTGGCACCACCAGCACGACCGCCAGCCTGCCGGGACATCGCCTCGCCCCAGCCGCGCAGCCGCGGCAGGAAGTACTGCAGCTGGGCGAGCTCGACCTGCGCCTTGCCCTCCTTGGAGCTGGCGTGCTGGGCGAAGATGTCCAGGATCAGCGCGGTCCGGTCGATGACCTTGACCTTCAGCTTGTCCTCCAGCTGGCGCAGCTGGCCCGCGGAGAGCTCGCCGTCGCAGATGACGGTGTCCGCACCGGTGGAGATGACGACTTCGCGCAGCTCCTTGACCTTGCCGGAACCGACGTAGGTAGCCGGGTCGGGCCGCGGCCTGCGCTGCACCAGCCCGTCGAGGACTTCCGAACCTGCCGTCTCGGCGAGGCGGGCCAGTTCGGCCAGCGAGCTCTCGGCATGCTCGGCGTCGCCTTCGGTCCACACCCCGACCAGCACCACGCGCTCCAGGCGCAGCCGCCGGTACTCGACCTCGGTGATGTCCGCGAGCTCGGTGGACAGCCCGGCGACGCGGCGCAGCGAGTTGCGCTCTTCTAGCTCCATCTCACCCGCGGACGGGTCGTCGGAGTAGGAGTCGGCGGTGAAGTCGACCTCACCGTCGTCGAAGCGGTCGTCGAACGGACCGTCGTCGAAGGAGTCGAAGTGGCCGCCGTCGTAGCGGGAGTCCTCGGGGAGGTCGTCCCGCCCGACGTCGGATGCCGTGCGAGCGTTCCCGTCGCGGGTGCCCGCCTCATGTGACCACAGTGCGGATTTCTTCATATCGACACCATTGTCCCACGGCACGCGAGTGGTTTTCACCCTTCGACCGGGGTGACCGCGTCCGGATGCGGATCAGCCGCCCGCGAGCTGCCGCCACCAGCCGGCGTCGATCCGGCCGCCGCCGACGAGCACGGCGGGCCCGGTGAGCAGGGTCGTCGCGCCGGTCACCTCGACCTGCACGGTGCCGCCGGGGACGTCGACGGTGCGGATCCCGGTCGTCTCGCCGTCGGCGCGGAGGGCGGCGACGGCGGCCGCGACGGTGCCGGTTCCGCAAGAGCGGGTCTCGCCGACGCCGCGCTCGTGCACCCGCATCCGCACCCGCCCGGGCCCGCTGGGGCGGACGAATTCCACGTTGACGCCGTTCGGGAACACCTCGGAGTCGTGCGCGGGGCTTCCGGCGAGGTCGAGCGCGTCGAGGTCGGCGTCGGTGACGCACGCCAGGTGCGGGTTGCCGAGGTCCACGACCAGGCCGGGGAAGTCCCGCCCGGCGAGGGTCGCTGCGGACTCGCCGAACACGTTCGCAGCGCCCATGTCGACGGTGCTGCCGCCGTCCGAGTGGGTGCGGACCTGCCGGAGCCCGGCGCGGGTCCCGACGGGGAACTCGGTGCCGGTGACGAGCCCGGAGTCGACGAGGTACCGGGCGAAGACGCGGACCCCGTTGCCGCACATCTCGGCGATCGAGCCGTCCGCGTTGCGGTAGTCCATGAACCACACGTCCGGGTGAAGGTCGGCGGGTGCGTCCGGGATGGCGGCGGTCGGGACGACGCGCAGCACGCCGTCGGCTCCGAACCCGCGGCGCCGGTCGCAGAGGGCGCGCACGTGCGCGTCGGTGAGCTTCAGCTCGCCGTCCGGGTCGGGCAGCACGACGAAGTCGTTCTGCGTGCCGTGGCCCTTGGCGAACTCTGGTCCTTCGGAAAACCGCACGTCGACGAGTCTACGTGCGCAGCAGTGCGCGGACGGCGGGCACCGCGCTCGCCGGTTCGGGCGCCAGCCACCGGATGCGGTCGTCGCGCCGGAACCAGGAGCGCTGCTTGCGCACGAACCGGCGGGTGAGCCGGGCGGTCTCGGCGGCGGCCGCGGCCATGTCCCCGGACCCGTCGAGTTCGGCGAGCACCTGCTGGTAGCCGAGGGCGCGGGAGGCGGTGCGCCCGTGGCGGAGGCCCTGCTCGCAGAGTTCGCGGACCTCGGCGGCCAGCCCGTCGTCGAACATGCGGGTGACGCGCCGGTCCACCCGGTCGTCGAGTTCCGCGACGGGCCGGTCCAGCCCGACGAGCACGGTGCCGTAACGCGGTGGTCCGGGCACCGGCAGGTTCGCGGAGAACGGTTCGCCGGTGATCTCGATGACCTCCAGCGCCCGCACCATGCGTCGCCCGTTGGAGGCAAGGATGGCTTCGGCGGCGGACGGGTCGAGCTCGGCGAGTCGGCGGTGCAGCGCGTCCGGCCCGCGTTCGGCGAGTTCGGCCTCCCAGCGCGCCCGCACCTGCGGGTCGGTGCCGGGGAACCGCAGGTCGTCGAGCACGGCCTGCACGTACAGCCCGCTGCCGCCGACGAGCACCGGGGTGCGGCCGCGGGCGAGGACGTCCTCGACGGCGGCGCGCGCGTCCCGCTGGTAGGCGGCCACCGAGGCGGCTTCGGTCACGTCCAGCACGTCGAGCAGGTGGTGCGGAACGCCGTGCCGCTCCCCCGGCGGGAGCTTCGCGGTGCCGATGTCCATGCCCCGGTAGAGCTGCATCGCGTCGGCGTTGACGACCTCACCGCCGAGTTCGGTCGCGACCTCGACGGCGAGGTCGGACTTGCCGGTGGCGGTGGGCCCGACGATCGCCACCGGTCGAGCTGGGGATGCGGCGGACACGGTGGGGACTGTAGTGCCACCGGCCGGGGTCGCGGCGGGCCGTCAGCCGGTCCGGGTCCAGACGCCGACGTGGTAGGTGATGCCCAGCGGCGTGTCGGAGTACAGCGGTTCGGCCTGCCAGGTCCCGCGCGCGGCGGCCCCGGCGGCGACCTGCCACGCGGCGCGACTGTGCACGCCCAGCTCGGCGCATTCGCCGGGGTCGAGGCCGAGCAGGGCGGCGCGGTCGACGTCGCGCAGCGCGCGGCGCAGCACCTCGTCGAGGACTTCGGCCCGCGGGTCCGGCGGGTGCGGGGAACGCTCGTCGCGGTGGCTGCCGCCTTCGGCCAGCACCAGCAGCGCGGTCTCCGTCCCGGAGGCGTCCAGCCGTTCACCCAGTTCAGCGGCCTGCTCGGCGGGCGCGTCGGGATCCAGCAGGTGCATCCGCACGGACCGGGCCCCGGCTTGCGCACGCAGCAGTCCGGCGACGAGCGCCGGCAGCGGCAGGTCCGGGTCGGGGGTGGTGCGCTCGCTCTCGTGCAGCGAGACCGGGACGTCGACGCCGTACCCGGCGAAGGTGCCCGTCGTGCCCGGCCCGAGTTCGGGAGGACCGGAACGATCTACCCCGACCGCCACCCATTCGGTTGCGGATTCGGTCAAAATGGTGGTGGCGCGCAGGCACGCGCTCCGCACGGGCTCGATCACCGAAGTGGACCGCACGGTCAGTTCGGGGACGAGCAGCGGCGGGTAGGGCACCACGGCGATGCGGGTGATCACACCCGTGCACGGTAGAGGTCACGGTCAGCGGTGAGCGGAGCAGGCATCCGATCGGCGGAGGCGGGCGTTCGAGGCACCCGCCCGCGGCCGCTCCGCGCGACCGGGCGAACCGCGCGGAGGAACGCCGGAATTCCGGCGCGGGTGCCGACCTGTTTGAATGCGCCAGCGGAGATCGGACTCGTCACCGGGGTCCGGATCGCCGCGTACCGGCCCCGCACGTGCGGGGCGCCCGTGCCCGGCACGGGCACCGAAGCGGGTACCCGAGGAGGATTCCGGTCATGACGCACCAGGACACGACCCCCGACAGCACTGCGGGCGCCACGCCCGACGCGGCCGCGGCCGCCGCTGGGACCGGGTCCACCTCGACGGCCCCCTCCGTCCCGACGGCGTCGACGCACCCGGAGCGGTGGGGTCGCGTCGACGAGGCGGGCACCGTGTGGGTGCGGACCGCCGACGGGGAGCGCGAGGTCGGTTCCTGGCAAGCCGGCGAGCCCGCCGAGGGCTTGGCGCACTTCGCGCGGAAGTTCGACGACCTGCGCACCGAGGCGGAACTGCTGGAGAACCGGCTCAACAGCCGGTCCGGGGACGCGAAGCAGTCGCTGACCAGCGCCAAGCACCTGCGCGACGGCTTGCCGGAGGCCGCCGTCGTCGGCGACTTGGCCGCGCTGGGCGCGCTGGCGGAGCACCTCGTGCAGCACGCCGAGCAGGCGGTCGAGGAGGCGAAGGCGCACAAGGAGCAGGCCCGCACGGACGCGGTGGCCCGCAAGGAGGCGCTCGCCGCCGAGGCCGAGGAGATCGCCGCGGAGGCGACGCACTGGAAGTCCGCCGGTGACCGGCTGCGCGCGATCCTCGAGGAGTGGAAGTCGGTGCGCGGCGTGGACCGCAAGACCGACGAGCAGCTGTGGCGCCGGTTCTCCAAGGCCCGCGACGCGTTCAACCGCAGGCGCGGTTCGCACTTCGCCGACCTGGACCGGCAGCGGGCCGCGGCGAAGGCCCGCAAGCAGGAGCTCGTGGAGGCCGCCGAAGCGCTCACCGAATCCACTGATTGGGGAGCGACGGCGGCGCGCTACAAGGAGCTCATGGCCGAGTGGAAGGAGAGCGGCCGGGCACCGAAGGACAGCGACGACGCGCTGTGGCAGCGGTTCCGGACCGCGCAGGACGCGTTCTTCGCCCGCCGGTCGGCGGCGTTCTCCGAGCGCGACGCCGAGTTCGCCGAGAACGCGCGGCACAAGGAAGCGCTGCTGGTCGAGGCGGAAGCGATCGACCCGGGTGCCGACCTGAACGCGGCACAGGCGCAGCTGCAGCGCATCCAGCAGCGCTGGGACGAGATCGGGAAGGTCCCGCGCGAGCGGATGCGGGAGCTGGAGGGGCGGCTGCGCACGGTCGCGGACCGGGTGCGGTCGGCTTCGGACGCGCAGTGGCGGCGCACCGACCCGGAGGCGCAG
Source organism: Saccharopolyspora sp. 6M (assembly GCF_020176775.1). Classification (NCBI taxonomy): domain Bacteria; kingdom Bacillati; phylum Actinomycetota; class Actinomycetes; order Pseudonocardiales; family Pseudonocardiaceae; genus Saccharopolyspora; species Saccharopolyspora sp. 6M. Next base: position 4,903 of record NZ_JAIUJZ010000004.1, on the reverse strand, counting down.
GCGCGCGTCGACCAGTTCCGGGAGCGCGTCGAGCAGTTCGAGGCGCAGGCGGAGAAGGCGCGCGCCGCGGGCGACGCGAAGCGGGCGAAGAAGGCCGACGAGCAGGCCGGCCAGTGGCGGGTGTGGCTCGCCGCTGCCGAGCAGGCGCTGGCCGATCGGTGAGGTCGCCGCCCGCCCCGATCAGCGGGGCGGGCGGACACCCGGGCAGCGGTTCCGCCTCGTCGACGGCGGGGCCGCCGCACCGCGGACCACCTGATCCCGGGAGCAGGACTCAGCCCCGCGCGCGGCACCGCCGCTCCGGGGCGCCGACCCGCACTCGATCCCCGACCTCACGGCCGGGTGAGGACGACCCGGAGCCACTGGATCGCCAGCACCACCATGCACAGCGCCGCGAGCACCAGGCCCCAGGACGGGCCACCGGTGGGCGCGGTCTGCCGCGACCAGATGGCGATCATGCCCTCGAAGGACACGATGATCGCGGCCATGCCCGCGACCCAGGCGACCGCCCAGCGACGGGTGACGAGCGCGAGCGCGCCGATGAGCACGCCGACGATGGTGGCGTTGATCGAGAACAGCCGGGGCAGCAGCCCGACCTGCAGCACGGGGTCGGCGTGGCCGAGCAGGATCTGCAGCCCGGTGGCGTCGCCGATCCACGGCAGCAGCGAGCTGGCGATCAGCACGAGGATGACGCCGGCGATGGTGACGGCGGTGCTGCCGGGATCGATGCGGCGCAGCAGGTCGCGTTCGGCCTGGGACAGCTGCCGCCGGTCGGCCTGCTGCTCGGGGGCGTTCACCGGGTCGGTCGGTTCGGCGCGCTGCACGTCGGTCCCTTCTCGCGGGTCCTGGTCCCGTCCGGCCTCGTCGGGGCCGGGGGTGTCGTCCGGTTCGGGGCGCGGGCGGTCGTCGTCGCTCAACAGCCGCATCCTCGTTCGGCGGCGGGCTGCGCCGCGGGGGCTCCGAAGGAGGGCAGCCCGAGGCTGACCCCGGAGGTCTTGGGCTTGCGGCCCTCTTCCCAGTGGTCGCCCGCCCGGGTGCGCCAGTGCGCGGTGATCTCGCCGTCGGCGACGAGGTGGTGCGGGGAGGCCTGGGTGATGGCGGTGTGCACGATGTCGCCGGGCCGGATCTCGCGGTCGATGGCGCCGCCGGGGTGGAAGTGCACGAGCCGCCCGTCGCGGGCGCGGCCGGAGAGCCTGCGGGTCGCGGTGTCCTTGCGGCCTTCGCCTTCGGCGACGAGGAGTTCGACCTCGCGGCCGACGAGTTCCTTGCCGAGCTCCCAGGACATCTCGTTCTGCAGCGCGACGAGCCGTTCGTAGCGCTGCTGGACGACCTCCTTGGGCAGCTGCCCGGGGAGGTCGGCGGCGGGTGTGCCGGGCCGCTTGGAGTACTGGAAGGTGAACGCGGAGGTGAAGCGGGCGCGGCGGACGACGTCGAGGGTCGCTTCGAAGTCCTCCTCGGTCTCGCCGGGGAAGCCGACGATGATGTCGGTGGTGATGGCGGCGTCGGGCATCGCTTCGCGGACTTTGCTCAGGATGCCGAGGTAGCGCTCGGAGCGGTAGGAGCGGCGCATCGCCTTGAGCACCCGGTCGGACCCGGATTGCAGCGGCATGTGCAGCTGGTGGCAGACGTTCGGGGTCTCGGCCATCGCGTCGATGACGTCGTCGGTGAAGTCGCGCGGGTGCGGCGAGGTGAACCGGACGCGTTCGAGCCCGTCGATCTCGCCGCAGGAGCGCAGCAGCTTGCCGAACGCGTACCGGTCGCCGAACTCGGCGCCGTAGGCGTTGACGTTCTGCCCGAGCAGGGTCACTTCGAGCACGCCTTCGTCGGCGAGCGCCTGCACTTCGGCGAGCACGTCGCCGGGCCTGCGGTCCTTCTCCTTGCCGCGCAGCGCGGGCACGATGCAGAACGTGCAGGTGTTGTTGCACCCGACGGAGACGGACACCCAGCCGGAGTAGGCGGATTCGCGGCGCGCGGGCAGCGTGGACGGGAAGGTGTCGAGGGCTTCGAGGATCTCGACCTCGGCCTCCTCGTTGTGCCGGGCGCGTTCCAGCAGCGTCGGCAGCGAACCGAGGTTGTGGGTGCCGAACACGACGTCGACCCACGGGGCGCGGCGGACGATCTCGCTGCGGTCCTTCTGCGCGAGGCAGCCGCCGACGGCGATCTGCATCCCGGGGCGTTCCTGCTTGGCGGGCCGCAGGTGACCGAGGTTGCCGTAGAGCCGGTTGTCGGCGTTCTCCCGGACCGCGCAGGTGTTGAACACGACCACGTCGGGGTCGTGGTCCTTCGCGGCGCGCACGTAACCGGCGTCTTCCAGCATCCCGGACAGCCGCTCGGAGTCGTGCACGTTCATCTGACACCCGTAGGTGCGGATCTCGTAGGTCCGGGAAGTGCTCGTCGTGCTCACCCCGCCACCATATCGGCTGCTCAGGACTGGTCGGCGAGTACCCGGAGGCGAGGGCGGCGACCTGGCCGGGGATCGTCGCCGGGCGCTCGCGGCCGTGGGCCGGGCACGGCGGGCCGCTTGCGGCGTTCGGCGGACCGGATGCGGCCGTCCGGACCGGTGCCCGGAATCCGGATGAACGGCATTCGGTGATTCTTCTCGAGCAGTCGAGTCGAATCGAGCGAAACCGCGTCCGCGATCGGTCCGGCTCATTCATGGTGGGCATTCGCCGGTGCTCGCGGGATGCGCGGGAACGGCGCGAGAACACCGCGGAGGTGCACGTGGCACGACCCGAAGGCGTTACTGCGGGTCACACCCAGACGGTCCATCCGGGCGGGGCCGAGCGGGCACCGACACGGACGGTCACCCCTCGGGTGCGCACCGCGGAGGTCGCCGGAAAGCGGCGAACTCCCCTACCAGAACAGGTTCGCGCAGTTGGGAGACCGTTCGGAGCTCGTCGTGGCAATGGGGAAGACCCCCACCGATCCTCCGATCCACCCGCGTAACCGAGTTGCAACCTGAGTTGACCCGCACCATATGGACTAATCGGTACGAGCAGCTTAAATTTTCGCCATCAGATCCGGACATTCTCGGGCTAGGAGTGTGCATGACCGCCGGTTCCCCGGATTCGCCGATGATCCGCATGTCCTCGGTGGACAAGCACTTCGGTTCCCTGCACGTGCTGCAGGACGTGGACCTCACCGTTCCGCCCGGCCAGGTCGTGGTGGTGCTCGGGCCGTCCGGCTCGGGCAAGTCCACGCTGTGCCGCGCGATCAACCGCCTGGAACCCATCGACTCGGGCACGATCGAGATCGACGGCAAGCCGCTGCCCGCCGAAGGACGCGCGCTCGCCGAGCTCCGCGCCGACGTGGGCATGGTGTTCCAGCAGTTCAACCTGTTCGCGCACAAGACGATCCTCGAGAACGTGCTGCTCGGGCCGATCAAGGTGCGCAAGACCGACAAGGCCACCGCCGAACGCGAAGCGCTGGCCCTGCTGGAGCGGGTGGGCATCGCCAACCAGGCGGAGAAGTACCCCGCGCAGCTCTCCGGCGGGCAGCAGCAGCGGGCGGCGATCGCCCGCGCCCTGGCGATGAAGCCCAAGGTCATGCTGTTCGACGAGCCCACCTCGGCGCTCGACCCCGAGATGGTCAACGAGGTGCTCGACGTGATGGCCGGGCTCGCCGCCGAAGGCATGACGATGCTGGTCGTCACGCACGAGATGGGCTTCGCCCGCCGCGCCGCGCACCGGGTGCTGTTCATGGCCGACGGGCGCATCGTCGAGGACTCGACGCCGAACCGGTTCTTCGACGAGCCGGAGAGCGCCCGCGCCCAGGACTTCCTCAGCAAGATCCTCACCCACTGACCTCCCTCGCGTCGTCCCCGCACCCGCGCGGGGACGCAGGAGCCGTACACCTCCAGAGAGGGGCATCCGAGATGAAAGCGCGCAGCGTGCGCTGGGGCGTGCTGGCGGCGTCGATGGCGCTGGCGCTGACCGCCTGCGGGGGCAACAGCGAGAACCGCCTCGAAACCGGCACCGACGTGCCCGTCGACCCGAACGCGCAGTTCGAGCCCGGCACCACGATGGCGAAGCTGAAGCAGTCCGGCACGATCCGCATCGGCACCAAGTTCGACCAGCCGCTGTTCGGACTGAAGGGCCTCGACGGCAACCCGCAGGGCTTCGACGTCGAGATCGGCAAGATCGTCGCCGCCGGGCTCGGCCTCCCCGCCGACCGGATCGAATGGGTGGAGGCGCCGAGCAAGACCCGCGAGGAACTCATCGAGCAGGGCCGGGTCGACATGGTCGTGGCCACCTACACGATCAACGACAAGCGCAAGCAGCGGATCAGCTTCGCCGGCCCGTACTACGAAGCCGGCCAGGACCTCATGGTCTCCGCCGACGACGACACGATCACCGGCCCGGAGTCGCTGCGGCCCACCGGCGCCAAGGTCTGCTCGGTCACCGGCTCCACGCCCGCCGAGCAGATCAAGCAGTACGTCGACCCGGAGAACCTGACGTTGTTCGACGTCTACTCCAAGTGCGCCGACGCGCTGCGCACCGGCCAGGTGCAGGCCGTCACCACGGACAACGTGATCCTGATGGGCCTGGTCCAGAAGGGCAACGGCCGGTTCAAGCTCGTCGACCGGCAGTTCACGAAGGAGCCCTACGGCGTCGGCGTCAAGAAGGGCGACACGGCGTTCTGCCGGTTCATCGACGACACCCTGACCCGAGCCGAAGCCGACGGCCAGTACGCGAAGTCCTGGGGAGCCACCGCGGGCAAGGTCTCGCCGGAGACCCCACCGCTGCCGCAGCTGGACCCCTGCAGTTGATCGCCTCCCGGTGCGGGGGGGCCCCCCCCCGGGGCCCCCCCCCCCCCCCCCGGGGCCCCCCCCGGGGGGGGCCCCGGCCCGCAAAACCCCCCACCAGGCCCCCCGACAAAGCGCGGGCCGCCGCCCCCCGGCGAGTTT
>NZ_JAIUJZ010000003.1:37861-68399 GCF_020176775.1 Saccharopolyspora sp. 6M | reverse complement strand
GGGGCCCCGCGGGGGGGCCCCGCCCCCCCCCCCCCCCCCCGCGCGCCCGCGGGCCCCCCCCCCCGCGCCCCCCCGGGGGGGGGCGCCCCCCCCCCCCCCCCCCCCCCCCCCCCACCTCCCTGTCCGCAGAGCCGGAGAGAACCGTGCACGTCATCACCGACAACCTGCCCCTCTACCTGAGCGGGCTCCTGCGAACGCTGCAGATATGCCTGTACGCCGGGCTGATCGCGCTGGTCCTGGGGACCGTGATCGCGGCCTTCCGGGTCGCACCGCTGCCCCCGCTGCGCGCCACCGGGACCTCGTGGGTCACCGTGTTCCGCAACTGCCCGCTGACCGTGGTGCTGTTCTTCATGGCCTTCGGGCTGCCCGAACTGGGCCTCAACGGCTCCTACTTCTGGTTCGGCACCATCGGGCTCGCCCTCTACACCTCCGCCTTCGTGTGCGAGGCGATCCGCAGCGGCATCAACGCCGTGCCGCCCGGCCAGGCCGAAGCGGCCCGCGCCATCGGCCTCGGCTTCGGCCAGGTCCTGAGCCTGGTCGTGCTCCCGCAGGCGATCCGCACCGTGGTGCCGCCGCTGGGCAACGTCTTCATCGCGATGATCAAGAACTCGGCGATCGTGGGCGCGTTCGGCGTCGGCGGGGACCTGTTCGCCGTCGGCGACACGCTGACCTCGGCGCGCGGCGAGGCCGTGCTGCCGGTGCTCATCGGCGTGGTGCTCGGCTACCTGGTGATCACGATCCCGGCCGGGCTGCTGCTCGGCGCCCTGGAGCGGAAGGTGGCGATCGCCCGATGACGAACTCCGTGCTCTACGAAGCCCCCGGGCCCGCCGCCAAGCGGCGTTCCCTCCTGCTCAGCGTCGCCGTCGGCGTCGTGCTGGCCGCGGTGCTGGCCTGGGTGCTCTACACCCTCGGCGCCAACGACCAGCTGACCGTCGACAAGTGGGGTCCGCTGATCGACCCGACCGACGGCACCTTCGCCCCGCTGTGGACGCTGATGGGCGTCGGGCTGGGCAACACGCTGCTGACCGCCGTGCTGGCGATGGCGTTCTCGCTGCTGGTCGGCACGCTGCTGGCGGTGTCCCGCATCGTCGCGGCCCGCTGGTACCGGTGGGCAGTCGTCGGCGTCGTCGAGCTGCTGCGCGGCGTGCCGGTGGTCATCGCGGTGTTCTTCGCCAGCCGGGTGCTGCCCTCGTTCGGGCTGGACATGTCGGTGATGTGGTACCTGGTCATCGGCCTCACCGCGTACAACTCGGTGATCATCGCCGAGATCGTGCGGGCCGGGATCCAGTCGTTGCCGCGCGGTCAGGGCGAAGCCGCCTACGCGATCGGGATGCGGCGCTCGCAGGTGCTGCGCACCGTGCTGCTGCCGCAGGCGTTCCGGGCGATGCTGCCCGCGCTGATCAGCCAGCTCGTAGTGATCGTGAAGGACACCTCGCTGGGCTTCATCATCTCGTACGTCGACGTGGTGCGGCAGGGGCAGATCGTCATCCAGAACCTGAACAACCCGATCCAGACGTACTTCGTCATCGGCGTGCTGTTCGTGGTGCTCAACTACGCGCTGAGCCGGGCGGCGGTCTACACCGAGCGCAGGCTCAGCCAGGGCCGCAAGGGTGGCGGCACCGCCGCCCGCGCCGCCCAGGCCCAGGCCGCGGAGTGATCCGGTCCCGCCCCGTCCCGCCTCAGCGCGGGGCGGGGCGGGCCTGCACGCCCTCCGCCGCGAGGGTCTCGTCGTAGGCGCGCTGCCAGGTGCCGTCGCCCACCGCGGCGTCGAGCGCGGCGGTGATCCGGTCGTGCAGCGCTTCATCGCCGGACTTGATGCCCAGGTAGTGCTCGGTCCCGTCCGCGGTCACCGCGTACGGGCCGACCGCGTCGACGCCCGACTCGCCCGGTTCGGCCCCGCCGACCAGCAGGTCCACCTCACCGCGCGCCAGCGAACCGTCGCGCAGCGTCGGCGGCAGCATCCGGTAGGAGATCTGGGTCCGCGGGTCCAGGCCCAGCCCCTGCGCCACGAGCTCGGCCACCTCCACGTCGAAACCGCGGTAGCGGCTGCCGTCGCGGGTGGCGAACCGGGGTTCCTCGGCGCGCAACCCCACCAGCAGCGAGCCGCGCTGGCGCACCTCCTCCAGCGTCGCCGAGCCGCCCAGCTCGACCGGCGGCGGGGGTGCGGCACCGGGCCGCGGGGACGCGGCCGGCGGGGCCACCGGGGCGGGAGTGCTCGGCGGCGGCTGCTCCGGTTCACCAGTGCCCGCCGAACATCCGGCCAGGGCCATTCCGCCAGCGAGCACCACTGCCACCACTCCCGTGCGCATGCGCACCATCCTGCCAGCCGAGCGGATCACGGCGGGGCGCGTCGGCGAACGCGCCGCACCCGTCCGGGGCGCTGGGAAAACCCCAGAACCCGGTTCGGGACGGCGGGGCGATGGGGCTTGCCGGGTGCTCCGGCAGCACTGCCACGCGGTGCGGAGCACCGCAGCTCAACGGCACAGCGAACGGTGAGTACATCCGCTAGTCATCCGAACGACAGGTAGTGTTCACACTCGCAACGAATTCTGGATCGGTTTTGACTTCCCCGTCACACCCGTTAGTGTGGCTGCCGTCACGAAGGCGCCAACGTCGTCGCCCCGCACAGCGCTCATCAGCACTGATCGCTCAGGAGGCGAGGAATGGCGACGCACGCGGCCATCCATCCCGTCGTTGCTCGGGTCACCGAGCGCATCGCGCAGCGCAGCGCGCGCACCCGGCGCGAGTACCTCGAACGCATCGACTCCGCCGCCGCCGACGGCCCGACCCGCGCCGGGATGCCCTGCAGCAACCTGGCCCACGGCTTCGCGGGCTGTAGCGGCGCCGACCGGATCGCGGTGCGCGGCGAGACCAAGCCGGGCGTGGCGATCGTGTCGGCGTACAACGACATGCTCTCCGCACACCAGCCCTACGACGAATACCCCGCGTGGATCAAGGACGCGGTGCGCGACGCGGGCGGCGTCGCCCAGTTCGCCGGCGGCGTCCCCGCCATGTGCGACGGCATCACCCAGGGCCGCGCGGGCATGGAACTGTCGCTGTTCTCCCGCGACGTGATCGCGATGGCCACCGGCGTCGCGCTCTCCCACGAGATGTTCGACGGGGCGCTGCTGCTCGGCGTGTGCGACAAGATCGTGCCCGGGCTGCTCATCGGTGCACTCGCCTTCGGCCACCTGCCGACGATCCTGGTGCCGGCCGGACCGATGCCCTCCGGGTTGCCCAACGGCGAGAAGAGCCGCATCCGGCAGCTGTTCGCCGAGGGCAAGGCGACCCGCGAAGACCTCCTCGAAGCCGAATCGGCCTCCTACCACTCCCCCGGCACCTGCACCTTCTACGGCACCGCGAACTCCAACCAGCTCGTCGTCGAAGTGATGGGGCTGCACCTGCCCGGCTCCAGCTTCGTCGCGCCCGGCACCCCGCTGCGGCGCGCCCTCACCGACGAGGCCTCGCGGCGCGTCGTGCAGCTCGCCCGCGGCGAGGAGCGCACCCCGATCGGCCGGTTGCTCGACGAACGAGCCCTGGTCAACGGCGTCGTCGCGCTGCTCGCCACCGGCGGCTCCACCAACCACACGCTGCACCTGCCCGCCATCGCCGCCGCCGCGGGCATCGAACTCACCTGGGACGACTTCGCCGAGCTCTCCGCCGTCGTGCCCTCCCTGTCGCGGGTCTACCCCAACGGCTCCGCCGACATCAACCACTTCGCCGCCGCCGGAGGCGTGCAGACCCTCATCGGCCAGCTGCTCGACGCCGGACTGCTGCACCCCGACGTGCACACCGTCGCCGGGTACGGACTCGACCGGTACCGGCAGCAGCCGTTCCTCGACGACGGCGAGCTGGTGTGGCGCGATGCCCCCGCCGACAGCCTCGACCCGGACGTGCTGCGCGGCGTCGACGACCCGTTCGCGCCCGACGGCGGGCTGCGCGTGCTGCGCGGCAACCTCGGCAGCTCGGTCATCAAGGTCTCCGCGGTCAAGCCGGAGCACCGCGTCGTCACCGCGCCCGCGCGCGTCTTCGACGACCAGCACCGGTTCACCGAGCTGTTCCGCACCGGCGAACTCGACCACGACGTCGTGGTCGTCATCCGCAACCAGGGGCCGCAGGCCAACGGCATGCCCGAGCTGCACGGGCTCACCCCCGCGCTCGGCGTGCTCATGGACCGCGGACACCAGGTCGCGCTGGTCACCGACGGACGCATGTCCGGGGCCTCCGGCAAGATCCCCGCCGCCATCCAGCTCACCCCCGAAGCCACCGCGGGCGGACCGCTCGCGCGGGTGCGCGACGGCGACATGGTCCGGCTCGACGCCGAGAACGGCACCCTCGAAGTGCTCGTCGGCGACGACGACTTCGCCGCCCGCGAACCCGCCCCCGGCGCCGTCACCACCCAGCACGGCACCGGCCGCGAACTGTTCGCCGCCTTCCGCCACGCCGTCGGCCGCGCCGACCAGGGCGCTAGCGTGTTCGCACCGCAGCAGCGCACCGACGCGCCGAGCGACCTGCCCGTCTGATCCGCCCGTCCGAAGGACCGCGGGCGGCGCAGGACGACCGACCGCCCGCACCGGCGCTTACCGAGAACAGGTGAACACCGCCATGAACACTGCCTCCGAAGTGCTCGAGCTCAGCCCCGTCGTGCCCGTCGTCGCCCTCGACGACGTCGCCCACGCGGTGCCGCTCGGCCAAGCCCTGCTGCGCGGCGGCATCCGCACCATCGAAGTCACCCTGCGCACCCCCGCGGGCCTGCCCGCCATCGAACGGCTCGCCGCGGAAGTCCCGGAGATCGTCGTCGGGGCGGGCACCATCACCGAGGTCGGCCAGGCCGACAAGGCGCGCGAAGCCGGCGCCCGGTACATCGTCACGCCCGGCGCCACCGACCGGCTGCTCGACGACGTGGACGCCACCGGACTGCCCTACCTCGCGGGAGTCAGCACCGTCGCCGAGGCGATGCGGCTCGCCGAGCGCGGGGTGACCGCGATGAAGTTCTTCCCCGCCGAACCCAGCGGCGGGGTGCCGTACCTCAAGTCCATCGCCGGGCCGCTGCCGCAGCTACGGTTCTGCCCCACCGGCGGCATCAGCGTCGACAACGCGGGCCGCTACCTGGCGCTGCCCAACGTGGGCTGCGTCGGCGGCTCGTGGCTGGCGCCGAAGCAGCTGCTCGCCGCCGGGCAGTGGGGACAGATCGAAGCGCTGGCGCGGCAAGCCGCGGCGCTGGGTTGATCCGGTCGGCGCTGGGTTGATCCGGTCGGCGCTGGGTTGATCCGGTCGGCGCTGGGCTGATCCGATCGGCCTCGGGCGGTTCGGGTCGGCTCAGACCGGCGGGGCGAGTGCTGATCCACTGGCCCCGGGGGACTCCGGTGCTGATCCGGTCGCCCTCGGGGCGGCTCTGGTGCTGGTCCGGCGCCGCAGCGATCCGCGGGCGGGGCCGATCCGCCCGGGACGGGCCCGCCGATCGGCGCGGTCCTCCCGCGAACGCGGTAGCCGCCGTCCCCTCCGCAGGCGATCCGGCCCGCCCGCGGCGGCTCGTAGCGTCGGGAGGACCTCGACGCTGGGACGGTCACCGAATGCACCTGCGCGCCAACCGACACCGCTCGCCGGAGCCGCACCGCCGGCCCCGGCGAGCGCTCGGCGCCCTGCTGCTCGCCGCGCTCCTCGGCATCGCCGGGGCCAGCCCCGCCAGCGCCGAACCGGACCGCACCCCCGGCTCAGGGACCGTCGTCAGCTTCACCTTCGACGACGGCAGCGTCTCGCAGACCTCCGGCGCCGAAGTGCTGCAGCGGCACGGCATGCGCGGCACCTTCTACATCATCTCCGGTGCCATCGGCAGCCCCGGCTACCTCGGTCACGACGAGCTGCGGCGGATCGCCGACGCCGGACACGAGATCGGCGGGCACACCGTCACCCACCCCGACCTCACCTCCGTCAGCCCCGACGAGATGCGCAGGCAGATCTGCGACGACCGGGCCAACCTGGAGCAGTGGGGCTACCAGGCCACCTCGTTCACCACGCCGTTCAACGAAACCGACCAGAACGTGCGGAAGGCCGTGCAGGACTGCGGCTACAACAGCGCCCGCACCATGGGCGGTCTGCGCGCGCCCGGCGACTGCGCCGACTGCCCCGCCGCCGAATCCACCCCGCCCGCCGACCCGTACGAGATCCGCTCCCCCGGCATGATCCGGCGCGAGACCACCGTCGACGACCTCAAGGAGGCGGTGACCCGCGCCGATGACGCAGGTGGCGGGTGGGTACCGCTGGTGCTGCACCAGACCTGCGAGATGTGCGGGCCCCTCGGGCTCAACCCGCGGGTCCTCGACGAGTTCGCGGGCTGGCTGCACGACCGCGGGACCCCGGTGCGCACCGTGCACGAGATCGTCGGCGGCCGGGTCGCACCCGTGCACCGGGCGTCCCCGCCGCAGGACCGAGACCGGCCGGTCAACGCGTCGCTCGAACACGCCGGGCCGGACGGGCTCCCGATCGGCTGGGAGACCGGCGGCTGGGGGACGAACACGCCGGTGTGGACCAGGACCCGCGACGCGCACGAAGGGCGGTGGGCGCAACGCCTGGACATGACCCGGTTCACCGACGGCGACGCGAAACTCATGTCGACGCTGGACCTCGGCGAGTACTCGCTGCCCGCGCACACCGGGCACAACTACACCCTCAGCACCTGGTACAAGTCGACGGCGCCCACCCAGCTCGCCGTGTACTACCGGGACCGGGTCGGGCAGTGGCGCTACTGGGTGGCCGGACCGACCTTCGCGCCCGCCGAGCAGTGGTCGAGGGCGCACTGGACGACCCCGCCGGTTCCGGAGGAGGCGACCGGGCTCAGCTACGGGCTCGCCCTGTTCTCGCCGGGTTCGGTCACCACCGACGACTACCAGGTGCGGGTCGACGCGAAGGCCACCAACGAGAGCTCCTGCCGCGAACTGGACTGGTGGGTCCCGCGGCGGTGGCTGTGCCCGTGACCGGCCGGGGAACGGGGTGAGCTCGCATGCCGCTGCCCCGGACGCGCGCGGTGGCGGCGCTGACCGCGGCCCTGATCACCGCTTCCTGCGCGGGAGGTGAGCAGGTGCCCGGCCGCCAGTACCCCTGGCACACCGGCATCGTGGCGACCACGTTCTTGGTCGGTGAAGTGCTCGACCCGGACGCCTCCGACGGCAGCCAGGTGATCTCCACCTACGACGCGGCGTGGCAGGAGCACTACGGCGGCTGCGACGGGGTGCTGGTCGACGGCCGGTGCGAGACGGAGCCGCGGACGGCGCACAACGGGTACTTCCCGACCCGGATGGCACCGCGGGAGAACCCGTTCTACCTGGACCTGCCGTTCGACGACCTGAACGATCCGATCGCCTTCGCGCAGCGCGCCGAGGTGGTGCCGTGGAGCCGCGATCCGGGCTACGCCGGGCGCGAGCGGGACCGCGCGTTCAGCTACCTGAAGAACCGCTGGGTGCAGCTCACCAGGGGCGACGCGGTCTGCTACGGGCAGGTGCAGGACGCGGGGCCCGCCGAGTACCACGACGCCCGCTACGTGTTCGGGCCCGACGACGCGCGACCGGTGAACACCCGGTTCAACGGGGCGGGACTGGACGTGTCCCCCGCGTTGAACGGCTGCCTCGGGTTCACCCGGCTCAACGGCGCGCAGGACCGGGTGAACTGGCGCTTCGTGGAGGAGTCCGACGTGCCCGGCGGACCCTGGCGGCGCATCGTCACGACGTCACCGCCGACGCTGTACTGACCGGCGTGCGACCCGCCCGGGATCAGGCCGCGAGCTCGTCGGTGATCAGGGCGAGGGCGTCCGGGATGGAGTCGACGACCGGCACCCCCGCCGGTTCCAGCGCGGACCGGCTCATCACGCCCGTCGTCACCAGCACGCAGCCGGTGCCGACCTTGTCGGCGGCGAGCGCGTCGTCGAGGACGTCGCCGATGAGCACCACGTCCGCCGGCCGCAACCGCTGCGCGGCGAGGTGGTGGTCCAGGTGCTCGGCCTTGGCGCCGCCGCCCACCTCGGTGCGCAGCCCGTCGACGCGCTCGAACAGCGGCAGCAGCTCCAGCTCGGTGATCAACGGGACCAGTTCGTCGTGGAACCACATCGACAGCAGCGACTGGGTGCGCCCGGCCGCCGACCAGCTGTGCAGTTCGTCCGGCACGCCCGGGGCGAGCCGCGCCGTGTGCAGCAGTTCCCGGTAGTGCTCGTGGTAGAGCACGTCCAGCTTGTTCCAGTCCGCTTCGGTCAGCGGACGCTCCAGCAGCCGCTCGTAGCACTGCTGCAGCGGGCGGCTGAACACCGTCCGCCAGTGCTCCAGGTCGATCGGGTCCCTGCCGAACTCGGCGCAGACCGCGTTCACCGCCGCGACCACGGCGTCGTTGTCGTCGAGCAACGTGCCGTTCCAGTCCCACACGATGTGCCGTGCCGCCGTTCCCGCGCCACCACCGACTCGCATGTCACCCCTGTCGATCGACTCCGGACGTCCGAGCGGGCAGCCTAGCGAAGACCGGTGATCTCCGAATCCACCCGCCGGGCGCGTGCTGCGTCACCTCGGGTGCCGTCCGGACCTGGCCGCCCCCGCTCAGGACAGGTCCGGGTCGTCCGCTCGCCCGAGTTCGTCCTTCGCGACCCGGAAGGCGAGGCCTTCGGAGTAGCCCTTGCGCGCGAGCATGCCGACGAGCCGGCGCAGCAGCTTCTCCTGGTCGTCGACCCGGGCGGAGCGGAGCTTGCGGCGCACCAGCTCCCGCGCCCGCTCCTCCTCGGCGTCCGGGTCCACCGCGGAGAGCGCCTCGGCGACGAGGTGCTCCTCGACGCCCTTGCGGCGCAGCTCGTAGCCGAGCGCCTTGCGGCCCAGGCCTTGGTTGCGCTGGCGCTCGTTGACCCAGGCCTCGGCGAACTCGGCGTCGTCGACCAGGCCCGCGTCGACGAACTTCTGCAGCACCGCGTCCGCGACGTCCTCGTCGATCTCCTTGCGCAGCAAGGCGTTCCGCAGTTCGGAGCGGCGGCGGGCGCGCCCCCCCCGCAGCCGGTACACGATGTCGCGGGCCGAGGCCTCCGGGGACTGCGGCACGCCCGGCGGACGTTCCTCGCGGCGCTGCCCGCCACGCCGACCGCTCGGTGCGGGTTCGGGTTCGCCGAGTTCGGGTTCGCCGGTGACCAGCTCGCTGCGGCGACGGCGCTTGCCGGTACGCGCGGCGGAACCGTCCGCCGACACGAACTCGGCGGACGCGCCGGTGTCCGGCGAGCTCGCCGCACCGGAGCCGGATTCCGCGGCATCGTCCGGCGAACGGGGCGCGTGGTCCGTGCTGCGCCACACGCCTCGCCCGCCGGAACCGCTGCGCCGCCGAGCCACCGAGCCGGCCCGCTGCCCGCGGGAACCGGCCCGGGAGGACTCGTCGTCCCAGGGCGAACGGGCGGAGTCGTCGTCTTCCGGCACGAGCGGGCTCAGAACTCGACGGGAGCCGGTTCCGCGGCCTGCTCGTCGTCGAGCTTGGCCCCGATGCCGAGCTTCTCCTTGATCCGCTTCTCGATCTCGTTCGCCACGTCCGGGTTCTCCCGCATGAACTTGCGGGCATTCTCCTTGCCCTGGCCCAGCTGGTCGCCCTCGTACGTGTACCAGGCACCGGACTTGCGGATGATGCCCTGCTCCACGCCCATGTCGATCAGCGAACCCTCGCGGCTGATCCCGATGCCGTAGATGATGTCGAACTCGGCCTGCTTGAACGGCGGCGCGGTCTTGTTCTTCACCACCTTGACCCGGGTGCGGTTGCCCACCGCGTCGGAGCCGTCCTTGAGCGTCTCGATCCGTCGCACGTCCAGCCGCACCGAGGAGTAGAACTTCAGCGCCTTGCCACCGGTGGTCGTCTCCGGGCTGCCGAACATGACGCCGACCTTCTCGCGGAGCTGGTTGATGAAGATCGCGGTGGTCTTGGCGTTGTAGAGCGCGGAGGTGAGCTTGCGCAGCGCCTGGCTCATCAGCCGGGCCTGGAGGCCGACGTGGCTGTCGCCCATCTCGCCCTCGATCTCGGCGCGGGGCACCAGCGCGGCCACCGAGTCGATCACGATGCAGTCCAGCGCACCGGAGCGGATCAGCATGTCCGCGATCTCCAGCGCCTGCTCACCGGTGTCGGGCTGGGAGACCAGCAGCGCGTCGGTGTCCACCCCGATCGACTTGGCGTACTCCGGGTCCAGCGCGTGCTCGGCGTCGATGAACGCGGCGGTGCCGCCGAGCTTCTGGGCGTTGGCCACCGCGTGCAGCGCGACCGAGGTCTTACCGCTGCTCTCCGGGCCGTAGATCTCCACGATGCGACCCCGTGGCAGGCCGCCGATCCCCAGCGCCACGTCCAGCGAGATGGACCCGGTGGGGATGACCTCGACCGGCGCCCGCGACTCGTCGCCGAGCCGCATCACCGATCCCTTGCCGTACTGCTTGTCGATCTGGGCGAGGGCCAGTTCGAGCGCCTTGCCCTTGTCCGGTGTCGCTGCCATCGGGGGTCCACCTCGGTCAAGTCGGACTTCGTCGTGTGCGCACGACGCTACGGGTTGGGACCGACACTCCGGTGGATGCCCTGGCCACCCGGTCGCCCGTTCTCCGGCGACGGGGCCCGGTCGAACACCGAGGTCCGGTCCGCGCATCCGATCATAGGCGAACGGATGTTCGATCACCGAGCCGACACGCCAACCCTGTCACCCTTGCGTGTGAAGAACGGGTTCAGCGGCGCGCGGCCGGGACCTCGAAGACGTCGCACAGCGCCAACCACACCTGCTTCGGCGAGTACCCGGCCTCCAGGGCCTGGTCCGCGGTGCGGCCGCCGAGCGTCGACAGCACGTGGTCCTCGGCGAGCATCTCGGCGCGCAGCCTGCCGAACTCCTCGGCCATGCGTTCGCGGAAATCGGTGTGTCGCATCGCGACCAGCCTACCGAGCGCACCGCCGGGTACCGTCGAGGTGTGCTGCCGATGCAAGCGGATCCGACCGGCCTCTCCAGCCCGCTGGGCCAGCTGGTGATCGCCGCGATGCTGCTGGTCGCGATCGTCGTCACCCTCCGCTGGCTCTGGCAGAACCGCCGCCGCTGAGGCCCCCCGCGCGGCGACCGGCGCCGGCTGTCGGTCCGCTGGTCCAGCATGGAGGGGTGGACGACGTGCTGGACCGCTTCTCCCCCGCCACCCGCGACTGGTTCCGGGGCGCCTTCGACGCGCCGACGCGGGCGCAGGACGGGGCGTGGCGGGCGATCGGCGCCGGGGAGCACGCGCTGGTCGTGGCGCCCACCGGCTCCGGCAAGACCCTGGCCGCGTTCCTGTCCGCGCTGGACGGCCTGGCCACCGCACCGCTCCCGGAGGACCCGAAGCGGCGCTGCCGCGTGCTGTACGTGTCGCCGCTGAAGGCGCTGGCGGTGGACGTGGAGCGCAACCTCCGCGCCCCGCTCGCCGGGATCCGGCAGGCCACCCAGCGCCGCGGCGCGGCCCCGCCGGAGATCCGGGTGGGGATGCGCACCGGCGACACCCCGGCCGCCGAGCGGCGCACCTTCACTCGCACTCCCCCCGACGTGCTGGTGACCACGCCCGAATCGCTGTTCCTGCTGCTCACCTCGGCCGCGCGGGAGTCGCTGCGCGGCGTGGAAGCGGTGATCGTCGACGAGGTGCACGCGGTGGCGGGCACCAAGCGCGGCGCGCACCTGGCGCTGTCGCTGGAGCGGCTGGACGAGTTGCTGGCCGCGCCGGCGCAGCGCATCGGGCTGTCCGCGACGGTCCGCCCGGTCTCGGAGGTGAGCACGTTCCTCGGCGGCGGCCGACCGGTGCGCACCGTGCAGCCCGAGCACCCCAAGCAGGTCGAGGTGACCGTGGAGGTACCGGTCCCGGACCTCGCCGAGCTCGGGCAGCCGGCAGGCGAGGTGGACGGCCCGGCCGCCGGCGAGCAGCCGCGCACGTCCATCTGGCCGTCGGTGCAGGAACGCGTCCTGGACCTGGTCGACCGGCACCGCTCCACCATCGTGTTCGCCAATTCGCGGCGGCTCGCCGAGCGCCTCACCGCGGGCATCAACGAGCTCGCCACCGAACGCGCCGGGGAGGCCGCCGAACCGGACCGGTTCCCCGCGGAGGCGGTCGGCGGCTCCGGGATCACCACCGGCGCCGCCGTGGTGGTGGCGCGGGCGCACCACGGCTCCATGTCGAAGGACCAGCGCTCCGTCGTGGAGGAGGAGCTCAAGTCCGGCCGGTTGCCGTGCGTGGTGGCGACGTCCTCGCTGGAGCTGGGCATCGACATGGGCGCGGTGGACCTGGTGGTGCAGGTCGAGGCGCCGCCGAGCGTGGCGTCCGGGATGCAGCGCGTCGGTCGCGCCGGGCACCAGGTGGGCGCGGTCTCGCGCGGGGTGGTGTTCCCGAAGTTCCGCGGTGACCTGGTGAGCTGCGCGGTGGTGGCGGAACGGATGGCGGCCGGGCTCATCGAATCGCTGTCGTTCCCGCGCAACCCGCTGGACGTGCTGGCCCAGCAGGTGGTGGCGATGGTGGCGGTGGAGCCGTGGCCGCTGGAGTCGCTGGCACGCGTGGTGCGGCGGGCGGCCCCGTTCGCGGGGCTGCCGGATTCGGCGCTGCACGCGGTGCTGGACATGCTGGCGGGCCGCTACCCGAGCGAGGAGTTCGGGGAGCTGCGGGCCCGGGTCGTGTGGGACCGGGTGCAGGACGAGCTGCGGGCCAGGCCGGGTGCGCAGCGGCTCGCGGTGACCTCCGGCGGCACCATCCCGGACCGCGGCCTGTTCACCGTGACGACGCCGGGCGACGAGGAGGCCGGGCGCGGCGGGGTGCGGGTCGGCGAGCTCGACGAGGAGATGGTCTACGAGTCGCGGGTGGGCGACACGTTCCTGCTGGGCACCTCGTCGTGGAAGGTCCAGGACATCACCCACGACCGGGTGATCGTGGTGCCCGCGCCGGGGCAGGCCGCGCGGATGCCGTTCTGGAAGGGCGATTCGCCGGGGCGCCCGCTGGAGCTGGGCCGGGCGCTGGGCGCGTTCGTGCGGGAGCTGGTGGCCGCGGACCGGGACGACGCGGTCGAGCGGATGGCGCGGGCCGGGCTGGACGAGTGGGCGCGGGACAACCTGCTGGCGTACCTGGCCGAGCAGCGGGAGGCGACGCGGCACGTCCCGGACGACCGCACGATCGTGGTGGAGCGGTTCCGCGACGAGCTCGGCGACTGGCGGATGGTGGTGCACTCGCCGTTCGGCGCGCAGGTCAACGGCCCGTGGGGGCTGGCGATCGGTGCCCGGTTGCGGGAGCGGCGCGGGATCGATCCGCAGGTGGCGTCCTCGGACGACGGGATCGTGGTGCGGCTCGCCGACGCGCTGGACGAGGGGGGCGCGGACGTGCTGCCCAGCGCCGAGGACGTGCTGCTGTCCCCGGACGAGGTGCAGCAGGTCGTCACCGAGGAGGTGGGCGGTTCGGCCCTGTTCGCCGCCCGCTTCCGGGAGTGCGCGGCGCGGGCGCTGCTGCTGCCGCGACGGGATCCGGGGAAGCGCTCCCCGCTGTGGCAGCAGCGGCAGCGGTCCGCGCAGCTGCTGGCGGTGGCCGCGCAGTACGAGCAGTTCCCGATCGTGCTGGAAGCGCTGCGCGAGTGCGTGCAGGACGTCTACGACGTCCCCGGGCTGGTGGAGCTGATGTCGCAGGTCGCGTCCCGCCGGGTGCGGGTGGTGGAGGTGGAGACGCCGTCGCCGTCGCCGTTCGCGCGCAGCCTGCTGTTCGGCTACATCGGCATGTTCCTGTACGAGGCGGACGCGCCGCTGGCGGAGCGGCGGTCGGCGGCGCTGAGCCTGGACCCGACGCTGCTGGCGGAGCTGCTCGGATCGGAGGCGCTGCGCGAACTGCTCGACCCGGAGGTGGTCGCCGAGGTCGAGCGGCAGTTGCAGCGGCTCGCCCCGGAACGGCGGGCGAAGGACGCCGAGTCCGCGGTGGACCTGCTGCGGTTCCTCGGCGACCTGTCCGCGGCGGAGGCCGAGGAACGCGGAATCCGCCCCGAGTGGCTGGCGGAGCTGCGGGCGCAGCGGCGCGTGCTGGAGGTGCGCATCGCCGGGGAGGCCCGGTGGATCGCGGTCGAGGACGCGGGCAAGGTCCGGGACGCGCTGGGCGTCGCGCTGCCGGTGGGGGTGCCGGAGGCGTTCACCGAGCCGGTGGCGGACCCGCTGGGGGAACTGCTGATCCGGTTCGCGCGCTGCCGCGGCCCGTTCCCGGCCGAGGCCGCGGCGCGGCGGTTCGGCCTGGGTGTCGCCGTGGTGCACGACGTGCTGGACCGGCTCACCGGCTCGGGCCGGTTGGTGCGCGGCGAACTGCGCCCGCTGGAGGCCGGGGGTGGTGGCGCGCTGGAGTACTGCGACGCCGAGGTGCTGCGGCGGTTGCGGCGCGGCTCGCTGGCCCGGCTGCGGGCCGAGGTGGAGCCGGTGGAACCGGCGGCGCTGGGCCGGTTCCTGCCCGCGTGGCACGGCGTGGGCGCCCGGCTGCGGACGGCGCCGACGGTGGACGACGTGTACGCGGTGGTCGAGCAGTTGGCGGGGGCGCCGATCCCGGCGAGCGCGCTGGAGTCGCTGGTGCTGCCCGCCCGGTTGCCCGGGTACTCGCCCGCGCTGCTCGACGAGCTGACCTCCACCGGTGAGGTGTCCTGGGTCGGTTCGGGGGCGCTGGCCGGTGGGGACGGGTGGATCGCGTTCGCTCCGACGGACGTGGCGGACCTGCTGCTGCCCGATCTGCCGGAGGCCGCGGTGGAGAGCGCGCTGCACGACGCCCTGCTGTCCACGCTGGACGGCGGCGCGCAGTTCTTCCGCACGTTGGCCGACCGCGCGGGCGCGGTCCTGGTGGAGCGCGGCGAGCAGGCTCCGGCCGACGACGCGGTGATCGCGGCGCTGTGGGACCTGGTGTGGTCCGGCCGGGTCACCAACGACACGTTGGCACCGCTGCGGGCGCTGGTGTCCGGGAAGGGTGCGGCGCACAAGCCGCGCCGCAGCGCGCCGCGCGGCCGGTACGCGCGGTTGCGCACCGGCCGGCCCGCGATGCCGAGCCGCAGCGGCCCGCCCGCGGTGTCCGGGCGCTGGTCCCTGGCCCCGGCACCGGCCGCGGAGCCCACTCGCCGGGCGCACGCCAGGGCGGAGTCCTTCTTGGAGCGGCACGGCGTGCTGACCCGCGGCGCGTTGGAGACCGAGCGGGTCATCGGCGGTTTCTCCGCGGTGTACAAGGTGTTGCGCGCGATGGAGGAGTCCGGTCGCTGCCGCCGCGGCTATGTGGTGGAGGGCCTGGGGGCAGCGCAGTTCGCGGTCCCCGGGGCGATCGACCGGGTGCGCGCGCTGTCCGGTTCGGACGGCCGGGGGTCCGTGGCGGCCGACGCGGTGGTGCTGGCCGCCGCGGATCCGGCGCAGCCCTACGGCGCGGCGCTGCCCTGGCCGGACGCCGTCGGCGACACCCGGCACCGCCCGGGCCGCAAGGCCGGTTCGCTGGTGGTGCTGGTCGCGGGTGCGGCCGTGCTGTACGTGGAGCGCGGGGGCAAGTCGCTGCTGTCGTTCACCGAGGACGAGCAGGTGTTGCGCGCCGGGGCGGACGGGCTCGCGCGCGCGGTGCGGGACGGTTGGCTGGAGCAGCTGGTGGTGCAGCGGGCGGACGGCGAGGGCGCGTGGGGGTCCCGGTTGGCCGAGGTGCTCACCGACGCGGGGTTCCGCCCCACCCCGAAGGGCCTCCGCCTCCGCGCGTGACCACCCGCCGGATCGTGGCGGGCGGCGGAGCCGGCGAGGCGACCGCTGCGGTCCCGCCGGCCGAGCCCCGCGCGGGAAGGCGGACGGGGCGGTTCCGCCGCCTGCCCCGCCGCGCGGGACGAGCCCGCGCACGCGGTCATCGCGTCGCCAGGCGGAGCAGTCCCCAGAGCTGGGCCACGGCGTCCTGGTCCCCCGATGTCGTGATCTCCCGGTCCGGCAGCCGTCCCCACAGCCACAGGTAGAGCGCTTCCGGGTCGCCGCCGAGCACCGCGTCCGCGGACACGTGCGCGCCGGGACCGGTGCGGTGCACGACGGTGCGGTTCGGTTCGGCGTGCACCGACCAGTCGGCGCCGGTGGTGGACACGCCCAGCACGCACGGCCGGGTGGCGTGGATGCCGAGCGCGTGCAGCCGGTAGCCGAGCCACAGCCGCAGCGCCTCGTCGATCCCGTCGAGCGCCACGTCCGCGTCGATGCCGGTGCGCGGCACTCCGGCCGCGCCCTGCACGTCGACCCGGTGCACCGCGGTGGCGTGCAGCATCCGGCGGATCCAGAACCGCACCGAGTGCTCCTCCGGCCACCAGGTGGGACAGGCGTCGCCGGGTGGCCGGGTGCCGAACTCGGCGAGCAGTTCGGCGAGGCGGGCGGTGAAGCGGCCGGTGACCTCGCGCAGGCTCGCCGGATCGGGCACAACCCAGGCGCTCGCGTCCTGCTCGGAGGCCCCCATCCAGGTCAGCGCGTCTTCGCACTGCCCGCCGAGGAACCAGATCGTCTCGGCCACGGTCCGGCCGGAGGCGCCGGGCACGCGCGCGTCCGGGTGCACGTCGTGGGTGGCGGCGGTGAGCAGCTGCCCTTCCACCCCGATGAGCTCCAGCATCCGGCCGGTGTCGATCGAGAGGTCCGCGGGCGGGCGCAGGGTCATCGGGCGGCTCCGGACACGCCGCGTTCGACGACGCCGACGAACTCGGTGGCGTGCCGCAGGCAGAGCTCGGCTTCGCCGGGGCTGATCCCGGGACTGCCCGCCTCGGCCGCGGCGCGGCGCAGCGAGCCCGCGGTGAAGTGGGCGGCCCATTCGCGCAGTTCGGGGGCGACCTCGGTGAGCTGGAGCCACACGCTGCCGGAGAGCCGGGCGCGGTGCCGCCAGGACCGGGCGAGGACGACCGCGGTCGCCGCCCGCAGCGCCGCGAGGTGCGCGAACACGTAGCGCTCGGCGGCCTTGGTGGAGTCCTGCGCGTCGAGCAGGCACCCCTTGGCCTGCGCCAGCAGGGAACGAGCACCCGCGGGCGCGGGCGGGGCGGTCACCGGCAGCCAGTCGTCGCCGTCCTTGCGCCGGTCACCGCGACGCGCCGGGTTCGGCTCGCACCGCTGGCGCCGCGGCGCGTCGGCCGGGCGCCGCGGCGCCGGGATGGGCAGCGGTCCGCGCCGGTACCGGGAGGTGGGCAGGTGCTGGGACATCGGTGTTCTCCGCTCGGTCACGACGGTGCCGATCCGGACGCCGGGGCGCGCCGGACCGCGGTGGGACGTGGTGAGCCGGGGGGAAGCCGGCCGTCCGGTGACGAGGTGCTTCCCCCACCCCGCCACCGGACGTGACGTGCGAACCGAAGTCCCGCGAGT
This sequence comes from Saccharopolyspora sp. 6M, assembly GCF_020176775.1. Lineage (NCBI taxonomy): Bacteria > Bacillati > Actinomycetota > Actinomycetes > Pseudonocardiales > Pseudonocardiaceae > Saccharopolyspora > Saccharopolyspora sp. 6M. The sequence continues at coordinate 51,073 of NZ_JAIUJZ010000003.1, read as the reverse complement.
CCGGTACCCGTGGCGCGGATCCGACGGACTCGAACCTCAGTTCGACTGGCTCCAGACTAGACCGGCTCGGCGGCGCGCTCAAGGACCGAGCCGTAGATCACCTGTTCGAGTCACGTCCAGCGCGCCCCGCCCACCAGCACCGACACCGGAACCCCTGCGCACCGAGCCCGGCGCCGCCGAGCAGGACCGCACACCACCGGGCCTTGCCCGACCCTCTAGTGTTCGGCTCGTGACAGCCGCGCCCTCACCGCACATCGACCGCATCGTCGAGCTGACCGCAGACCAGCTCAGGGCACGCCTGGCCGAAGCGCTACAGGTCTACGTGGACGCGATGGGCTACCCGCCGTCCACCGCGCAGCAGCGCGCCCCCATGTGGTCGGCGCACATGATGCGGGCGGGCTGGCGCTGCGTGGCCGCGTTCGACCAGCAGGACGAGCTCGTCGGCATCGGCTACGGCTACCTGGGCGTGCCCGGGCAGTGGTGGCACGAGCAGGTGTTCCGCGGCATGCTCACCGTCACCCCGCGCGCCGAGGCCGAGCAGTGGATGCGGGACTACTTCGAACTCACCGAGCTGCACGTGCGCCCGGACAGCCAGGGCGGCGGGCTCGGCGAGACGCTGCTGCGCAGGCTGCTCGACGGGGCGGCCGGCAACGCCGTGCTGCTGTCCACGCCGGAGGGCCCGACCCGGGCGTGGAAGCTGTACCGGCGGGTCGGTTTCGGCGACGTCCTGCGCCACTACCGGTTCACCGGCGACCCGCGCCCGTTCGCGGTCCTGGGCCGCAGCCTTCCCCTGGAGACCGCCTGACCGATCCGGGCGGCGGAGCCGCTGAGCCACCGGCCACCCGAGCGGCGAGACCACCCGCGGGTTCTCCGCGGTTCCCCCACGAGGACGGCGATGTCGCTGTGCACGACCACCGATCCCGCAGCGGGGGGGAACCGCTGAGGTGCCCACCCGAGCACTCCGCAGCTGAAGTGGGAAGACGGGCGGTCCCGCCACCCCGGTGCCGCGCGGCACGAGCTTCGGGGGCAGGCGGTCAGAGCGCGGCGAGCTGCTCCCGGAGGGTGTCGAGGCCCATCGACCCCAGCTCCAGCGCCCGCCGGTGGAAGTCCTTCGAGTCGAACTCCGCCCCGTAGCGCGCCCGCGCGTCGTCCCGCGCCGCCCGCCACAACCGCTCGCCGATCTTGTAGGACGGCGCCTGCCCCGGCCAGCCGAGGTAGCGGTCGATCTCGTCGTGCACCTGCGCCGGTTCGGCGACGGTGCGGGTGAGCATGAACTCCGCGCCGAGCTGCGGCGTCCACCGCTCCCCTTCGTGGAAGCCGGTCCCGGCGGGGATCTCCAGCTCCAGGTGCATGCCGATGTCCACGATCACCCGCGCGGCCCGGAACAGCTGGTCGTTGAGCATGCCGAGCAGGTCGCCGTCGTCGCCGAGGTAGCCGAGCTCGCGCATCAGCCGCTCGGCGTAGAGCGCCCAGCCCTCGGCGTGCCCGGACACCACGCAGGCCAGCCGCTGGAACTTGTTGAGCCGCTCGGCCTGGTGCACGGCGGTCGCGATCTGCAGGTGGTGGCCGGGAACGCCCTCGTGGTAGACGACGGTGGTCTCCCGCCAGGTGGGGAACTCCTCGCGGTCGGCGGGCACGGACCACCACATCCGGCCCGGCCGGGTGAACCCGTCGGTGGGTCCGGTGTAGTAGGCGCCGACGCCGCCACCGGGCGGGGCGATGCGGCATTCCAGCGCCATCAGCTCGTCGGGGATGTCGAAGTGGGTGCCGCGCAGGTCGTGCAGCGCCTGGTCGGACAGCCGCTGCATCCACCGCTGGAGGCCGTCCTGGCCGTGCACCCGGTAGCGCGGGTCGGCGTCGAGCTGCGCGGCGGCTTCGGCGAGCGTGGCGCCGGGGCGGATGCGGTCGGCGACCTGCTTCATCTCGGCTTCGATGCCGGCGAACTCGGCCCAGCCCCACTCGTAGGCCTCGCGCAGGTCGAGGGCGGCGCCGGTGAAGTAGCGGGACCACAACCGGTACCGCTGCTCACCGACGGCGTCGGCCTGCGGCGCGCGCGGCGCGAGTTCGGTGCGCAGGAAGCCCGCGAGCTCGGCGTAGGAGCGGGCCGCGCCGGTGGCGGCGGCGTCCAGTTCGGACCGCAGCGCGTCCGGGACCTCGGCGCGGCCGACGAGGCTCGCGAAGTAGGAGTCGCGACCGTTCGCGCCTGCCCAGGTCTCGCACTGCTCGGCGACCTTGGTGACCTGGCGGATCGCGGCGACGCGCCCCTGCGCGGCCGCTTCGGCGAGTCCGGCGCGCAGGTTCGCCACCGCGGCGGGCATCCGTTCGAGGCGTCGCGCGATGGTGCGCCACTGCTCGGGGGTGTCGGTCGGCATCAGGTCGAAGATCTGGCGGAGGTTCTGCACCGGGCTGGCGATCACGTTCAGCGAGGCCAGGTCCTCGCCCGCCTCGTGCAGTTCCACGTCGAGCCCGATGCGTTCCAGGAACACCGCCTTCGCGGCCCGCTCGCCCGCGTCGGCCGGTTCGGCGGCGGTCATCTCCGCGAGCGCCCGGCGCGCCAGCTCGCCGCGGGCGCGGTGGCCGTCGGGCGAGTAGTCGGTCAGCAGTTCATCACCACCCGGAAGGCCGAGGGCCGTCGCCTCGATCGGGTCCAGTTCGGCGAGTTCGTCGACGAAGCGGTCGCTGATCTGGTGGACGCCAGTGCGCTCGGATGCCATGGGGCGAAGGTTATCGCGCCGGGGTGCGCGCCCGGCCACCTTCGGTGTTCGACGGGTGATCGCGGGCGACCGCGGAACGCGGCGATCAGTCCCGGCCGGTGCGAGCATCACCGGCGTGCGAGGCGAAACGATGCGCGCCGGCCGCCGAGCCGGTCTGGGTTTGCTGCTGGTGCTGGTCGGCACGCTGCTGAGCGGGTGCCTGCACACCACGGCGTCGGTGGCGCTCACCGAGGACGACAAGACCTCCGGCGAGCTGGTGCTGACCACCGACACGCCCGACGGCCAGGTGCCGTTCCGGCTGCACCCGCCGGACGACCTCGCCGACCGGGTGCAGGTGGCGCCGTTCGAGGAGCAGGGCCGGGTGGGTTCGCGGCTGTCGTTCCAGGACTTGGAGTTCGAGGAGCTGGAGCGGCTCAGCAACGCGCTGAGCCCCTCGGAGTCCCGCTACCAGCTGCACCTGGAGCGGCGGGGGTCGCTGGTGGAGTTCACCACGATGCTGGACCTGACGCCGCTGGCCGACACCGACTCCGCGGTGCGCATCGAGCTGACCGCTCCGGGCGAGATCACCTCCACCAACGGCAAGGAGACCTCCGGGGTCGTGACGTGGGCGCCGGAACCGGGCGAGGTCAACCAGCTCAACGCCACCTTCCAGTACGCGGGCACCGGGATCGGCGTCGGCTGGATCTGGACGATGGTGCTGGCGGCCGTGGTGCTCGGCGCCGTGGTCGTCATCGGGCTGCTCGCGCAGCGCACGCACGAGCGGGACCGCGCCGAAGCCGGTGATCGCGTCCGGTGACCGGTGGTCGCGCCGGGCGCCCGGCCCCGTGCGCCGACCTGCCGGGCGCGTCGCGCAGGATGGTGCCCGTGCCCATCAAGGAATCCGCACCGCAGCTGAACACCCCCGCGGACACGACCACCGAGGACGCCGTGGACTCCGATCTGCCCGGTCAGGTGCAACGCACCCTCGCCGAACACCTGGAATCGCGGCTCGCCGAGTGCACCGAGCTCGACGGCGGGTTCGCCGCCGCGGCGCGGGAGGTGAGCCGCTTCGTGCTCGGCGGTGGCAAGCGCATCCGCCCGACGTTCGCGTGGTGGGGATGGCGGGCGGCCGGCGGTGCCGCGGAGGGCCCGGCGGCCGAGGCGATGCTGCGGGCCGCGAGCGCGCTGGAGCTCGTCCAGGCCTGCGCATTGGTGCACGACGACCTGATCGACGAATCCGACACCCGCCGCGGCCGCCCAACGGTGCACCGCGAGTTCGCCCACGCCCACCACCGGGAGCGCTGGGCCGGAGGTGCCGCCCAGTTCGGGATGAGCGCGGCGGTGCTGCTCGGCGACCTGGCGCTGGCCTGGGCCGACGACATGCTGCACTGCGCAGGGCTCCAGCCGGAGCAGCTGGCCCGCGGGCTGCGGCCGTGGCGGGCGATGCGGACCGAGATGCTCGCCGGGCAGTACCTCGACGTGTTCAGCCAGGTCCGCGGGGACGAGACCCCGGAGGCGGCGCTGCGGGTCGCGGAGCTCAAGTCCGCGTCCTACACCGTGGCCAGGCCGCTGCAGCTGGGCGCGGAGATCGCGGGAGCGGACGCCGCGGTGCTGGCGGCGCTGGAGAGCTTCGGGCACGACATCGGGGTGGCGTTCCAGCTCCGCGACGACCTGCTCGGCGTGTTCGGCGACCCGGCGGTCACCGGCAAACCCGCCGGGGACGACCTGCGGGAGGGCAAGCGCACGCTGCTCGTCGCGGAGGCGCTGCGGGTGGCCCGCGAACGAGGTGACGAGGAGCGGGCGGCCGAGCTGCGCGCGGTGCTCGGCGATCCGGACGTCTCGCCGGAGCGGATCGACTCGGCCCGCGAGGTGCTGGTGCGGCTGGGCGCGCAGCAGGCCGTGGAGGACCGGATCGCGCAGCTCACCGCCGCCGCGCACCGCACGCTGCGCGAGGCGGACCTGGCCGAACCGGCCGCGACCCGGCTCGCGGAGCTCGCCGAGGCCGTCACCGACCGGACCCACTGATGCGCCGCGTCCCGGGCCGCACCGAGCACGTCGTCGTCGTGGGCGCCGGGCTCGCCGGCCTGGCGTGCGCGCTGCACCTGGCCGGTGCGGGCCGTTCGGTCACGGTGGTGGAGCGGGAGCCGTTGCCGGGCGGGCGCGCGGGCCTGCTGGAGCTGGACGGCTACCGGGTGGACACCGGTCCGACGGTGCTGACCATGCCGGATTTGGTGGACGAGGCGCTGGCCGCGGTGGGTTCCTCGCTGGCCGAGCGGCTGGAGCTGATCCCGCTGCACCCGGCGTACCGGGCGCGGTTCGCGGACGGCTCGGCGCTGGACGTGCACACCGACGGCGCGGCGATGGAGCAGGAGGTGCGCCGGTTCGCGGGCCCGGCCGAGGCTGCCGGGTACCGGCGGCTGCGGCACTGGCTCACCGAGGTGCACCGGGCCGAGATGGGCCGGTTCATCGACGCGAACTTCGACTCGCCGCTGGACCTGGTCGGGCCGGAGCTGGGCAGGCTGGCCGCGCTGGGCGGTTTCGGCCGGCTCGGCCCGGCCATCGGGAGCTTCCTGCGCGACGAGCGGCTGCGGCGGGTGTTCTCGTTCCAAGCGCTGTACGCGGGGCTGGACCCGCGGCGGGCGCTGGCGCTGTACGCGGTGATCTCGTACATGGACACGGTCGGCGGCGTGTGGTTCCCGCGCGGCGGCATGCACGCGCTGCCGACCGCGCTGGCGGACGCCGCGGCCGCGGCCGGGGTCCGGTTCCGCTACGGCGCCGAGGTGCGGCGGCTGGAGCGGCGCGGCGACCGGGTGGTGGCGGTGCACGCCGGGCAGGAGCGGATCCCGGCGGACGCGGTGGTGCTCACCCCGGACCTGCCGGTGGTGCACCGGCTGCTCGGCGGGCGGCAGCGGCGGCGGTTGCGCTGGTCGCCGTCGGCGGTGGTGGTGCACGCGGGGACGACGCGTTCCTGGCCGGGGACCGAGCACCACACGATCTCGTTCGGCGCGGCCTGGGAGCGCACCTTCACCGAGATCATCCGGGACGGCCGGTTGATGAGCGATCCGTCGCTGCTGGTGACGCGGCCGACGGCGAGCGATCCGGGGCTGGCCCCGGCGGGCCGCGAGCTGCACTACGTGCTGGCCCCGTGCCCCAACCTGCGCACCGCCGGGTTCGACTGGGAGCGGATCGGCTCGGCTTACCGGGACGAGCTGTTCGCGGTGCTGGAGGCGCGGGGCTTCGACGGGTTCGCCGAGTCCGTCGAGGTGCAGCGCGTCGTCACCCCCGCCGGGTGGGCGGCGCAGGGACACGCGGCGGGCACTCCGTTCTCGGCGGCGCACACCTTCGCCCAGACCGGGCCGTTCCGGCCGCGGAACCTGCTGCGCGATCCGGAGAACGTGGTGCTGGCCGGGTCGGGGACGACGCCGGGGGTGGGGGTGCCGCCGGTGCTGATCTCCGGGAAGCTGGCCGCGCGGCGGATCACCGGTTGATCTCGGCGGCTCCCGCCGCGCATTCCGCGTGATTTCCGCGAATTCCGCTCGAACGCCCGCCGATTCGCGGTGCGGGATTCCGGCGCGCCGATTCGGCGGCGCATCACCGGGCGTACTGCGGCCGCAGCGCGTGCCGTGCGCGGAGCGGGCGGGCCGCGGTGAGCGTCCGCGGCAACCGGCCCCACCACGGCCGGGTGACCAATGCGCCGAGCAGCGCGCCGGAGGCGTTGAGCAGCACGTCGTCGGCCGACACCACCCGCCCGGTGAGCACGGTGTACTGCAGGAACTCGATGCCGCAGGTGACCGCCAGCGCACCCGCCGCGATCCGGCCCCAACCGCCGAACCAGGACACCCGCACCGGCACCAGCGCACCGAACGGCGCCAGCAGCAGCAGGTTTCCCACCAGCTGCAACCACGGCAGCAGGTCCCCGGGCGAGGCCTGCAGCGCCGCCCCCAGGTCGGTTCCGGGCACCAGCCGCACCGCGACGCCCGCGGGAGCCGGTTGCGGCGCCGCCACCAGGTAGCCGACGAGGAAGAGCGAGTACAGCAGCACCGCGTCCACGGCGGAGACCAGCAGCGCGGGGACGACGGTGAACCTGCGACTGCGCACGACCACCGCGAACAGGGCGGCGGAGATGGTGAGCAGCAGGTACGAGGACGCTGCCGGGATCAAAGCGCTCCAGACCGTGGTGAACGGGCGCAACTGCTTGCCTGCCTCCTCTTTCCGGGCGCGCCCGATCGCCGCGGCTGCACGGGAGCGGGCGCGGCGATGCGATCCGAGTTCTCCACCATGAGAACATCCGAATGTGAAATCACGTTTCAATCACGGGGCCCATCAGGTGAACGAACTCCAGGGCCCTCCGACGTGTTCCACCGCGGAGCCCTCGCGCTGCCCTGCGAGAACGACGATGCCGGGCCGCTCGTGGGAGCGACCCGGCATCGGAGTGGAACGAATGTCGGCTGTGGTCGATCTCTCCGGACGCCGACGGTCCGGAACGCGCGGGGGCCGGTGGCGCCCGCGGCGGCGGCCTAGAAGCCCATCGCCTGCGCCCTCCGCTTCACCTCGCGACCGCGGTCGCCGCGCAGCGCCTCGATGGGCGTGCCGGGGAGCGAATCGTCGGGGGTGAACAGCCAGGTGAGGATCTCGTCCTCGTTGTAGCCGTTGTCGCGGAGCAGGGTGATCGTGCCACCCAGCCCCTTCACCACCGCGGTCTCGGTGAGGAACGCGGCGGGGACGACGAGGATGCCGTCGCGACGCATGGCGAGCAGGTGGCCGTCACGGATCAGCTGGTGCACCCGGGTCACCACCAGGCCCAGACGTTCTGCGACGTCGGGCAGCGGTGTCATCTCCACATCTGGAGCAAGCACATCCGGGGCAGCGGGGATAGCACTCACCCCGAACACGATGCCACAACGGCCCATCGGGAGCGTGCCCCGGAAGGGTCATCATCGATCCGGTGACCGGCGCGGCGCGCCGTAGCCCACCGGGCGGAGGCGCGGTCCGCGAGCCCTGGAACAATCGTCGCAGGCAAGCGGACATCCCTGCGGTTGGCGGACACACCATGACTCCTGGAACACGACCCGGCGGCGGCTCGGAGCTCGTCGGAGCCATGCTGGAGCGCCGCTACCGGGTGGATTCGGTGATCGCGCGCGGCGGCATGTCCGTCGTCTACCGCGGGCTGGACACCCGGCTGGACCGGCCGGTCGCGCTCAAGGTGATGGACTCGCACTACTCGGCGAACCCGTCGTTCGTGGAGCGCTTCGAGCTGGAGGCGCGGTCCGCCGCCCGGCTGCACCACCCGTCCGTCGTCGCCGTCTACGACCAGGGCGTGGACCGGGAGGTCGACGGCGACCGGGTGTACCTGGTGATGCAGCTCGTGGAGGGCTGCACGCTGCGCGAAGTGCTGCTGGAGCAGGGCGTGCTGCCGCTGCCGATGGCCGTGAGCGTGCTGCGCCCGACGCTCTCGGCGCTGGCCGCCGCGCACCACGCGGGCATGGTGCACCGCGACATCAAACCGGAGAACGTGCTGGTCGGGCTGGACGGTTCGGTGCGGGTCGCCGACTTCGGCCTGGTGCGGGCGACCGCATCGGCGGGCAGCACCACCGGCAACGTCATCCTCGGCACCGTCGCCTACCTGTCCCCGGAACAGGTCACGACCGGGGACGCGGACGCGCGCACCGACGTGTACTCGGCGGGCGTGGTGCTCTACGAGCTGCTGACCGGGCGCCCGCCGTTCGCCGGGGACACCGCGCTGTCGGTGGCCTACCAGCACGTGAACGCCGACGTCCCGCCGCCGAGCGAGATCACCCCGGAGCTGCCGCCCGCGATCGACGACCTGGTGCTGCGCGCCACCCGGCGCGACCCGGCGGGCCGCCCGGACGACGCCGCGGCGTTCCTGCGCGAGCTGGAGCGGATCAGCGCGGAGCTGGGGCTGCGCCCGGTACCGGTCCCGGTGCCGGTGTCCGAGCAGCGCACCGAGATGGTCTCGGCCGACCCGGGCGGGCCGCCGACCGAGCGGATCGCCCCCATCACCGAGGCCTCGGTGCCCGACGCCTACGGCCCCTCCGGCGGGCCGCGCGGGACCCGCGCCATGCCGCGGCCACCCGAACCCGAGGAGACCACGCACGAGATCGCGGCGGTGCGCCCGTCGCCCGCCGAGCGGCACGAGCAGGAGCGCAGGCGCGGCGGCCGCCGGTTCGCGCTGATCACGCTGGCGATCCTGGTGGTCGCGGGCCTGCTCGGCGGCACCGCCTGGTGGATGGGCAGCGGCCGCTACATCCAGGTGCCGCGGGTCGTCGGCGAAACCGAGGAGGTCGCCCAGCAGGTGCTGCGCGGCGCCGACCTCAGCGCCGAGATCACCCGGCAGCTCGACGACGAGGTGCCCGCGGGCACCGTCATCAGCTCCTCGCCGAAGCAGGGCGCGCGGATCCTCAGCGGGCAGTCGGTGGACCTGGTGGTGTCGCTGGGCAGGCCGAAGGTGCCGGACATCGCCAAGGGCACCGAGCTGGAGCAGGCGGAGCAGGCGCTGCGCGACGCGTCGCTGCGCCCCGAGCGGGACTCCTCCGCCGACCAGTACGACACCGAGGTCCCGGAAGGCGCCGTGCTCAGCGTCGACCCCGGCCCGGGCACCGAGCTGCCGATCAGCTCGACGGTGCGGATCGTGGTCAGCAAGGGCCCGCCGCCGGTGCCGGTGCCGGACGTGACCGGGGCGAGCAAGGACGAGGCGTTCGCCGCGCTCGCCGCCGCCGGGTTCGAACCGTACGAGGCGGGCAGGCAGTTCGACTCCAACGTCGAGGGCGACCACGTGATCACCACCGATCCGGCGCCGGAGACGGTCGTGAAGCTCTCCGGCAAGCCCCGGGTGGGCGTGGTGCTGTCGAACGCGGTGACCGTGCCCGACCTCAACGGCAAGCGCACCGAGGACGCGAAGCAGGAGCTGGCGGCGCTGGGCCTGACGCTGGAGGTGCACTCGTTCTTCGAGCGCCCCGACAGCCTGATCCTGGGCCAGCTGCCGCTCGCGGGGAGCAAGGTGGAGCCGGGCTCGACGGTCGGCGTCACCGCGCTGTGACCCGGATTCGACCGCGCGTGCACCGGCGCCCGGTTGATCACGAAGTGGTCAACCGGGCCCGGTCCCGCCCGGCGGCGGATCACCGTGTGGAAACATGGAGCGCACGATGCCCCCGAGTCCGACCACCCGACCGGGCGCCGCGGCCGAGGCCCACCGGGCCCGACGCGGTGCCGGATCCCCAGCCCCGAGCACTGATCGCCCCACCGGCGAGGCAGCGCGCGACCTGAGCGCCCGCGGCGGCCGATTACCGCTGCGGACCATCGCCCTCGGGACGATCGGTTCGCTGCTGCTGCTGGCCGGTTCGTTCGGCGGCGCGGGCGTGCTCGTGCACGATCCGATCCTCGGCTCCGGTCCGCTGTCGGCGATGCGCTACGGCCACGGCCGGGATCTCGCGCTGGCCGTGCTCTACACCGGTTTCGGGGTGCTGGTCTGGGCGTGGGTGCGGCTGGGCCGCGGGGTGCTGGCGAAGCTGGTGGATTCCCGGGGCGTGCTGGCGGCGACGGCCGCGTGGATCCTGCCGATGCTGATCACGCCGCCGCTGTTCACCAGGGACGTCTACAGCTACCTGGGCCAAGGGCTGCTCGCGCTGCACGGCATCGACCCCTACGCGGTGGGGCCCTCGACGCTGACCGGGCCGATCCCGGACAACGTGCACCCGACGTGGCAGACCACCCCGGCCCCGTACGGGCCGCTGTTCATGGGCATCGCCAAGGGCGTGATCCTGATCGCCGGCGACGGCATGATCTCGAGTGTCATCGTGATGCGCCTGGTGCTGCTCTGCGGCCTGGTCATGTTGATCTTCGCATTGCCGGGTCTGGTCCGCGAACTCGGGGGCCGGTTGCCGGTCGCGCTGTGGCTCGTCGCCGCCAGCCCGATGACGGTCGTGCACCTGGTCGGCGGCCCGCACAACGACATGCTCATGATCGGCCTGCTGGCGATGGGCGCGCTGCTCGTGCTGCGCGGCCGGCACGCGGGCGGGATCGCGCTGGTCACGCTGGCCATGGCGATCAAGGCGACCGCCGGGGTGGCGCTGCCGTTCCTGGTGTGGATCTGGGCGGCGCGGCTGCCGGGCAACCGCTGGCAGCAGCTGCTGCGGGCGGGCACCGCCTCGGTCGCGATCTTCGTGCCCGTGTTCGCCGCCTGCATGGCGCTGGCCAAGGTCGGGTTCGGCTGGCTGCCCGCGCTCTCCGCGCCCGGCATGATCGTGAACTACCTGTCCGCGCCGACCGGCATCGGCCAGGCCGTGCACAGCTCGGTGTCGCTGTTCGTCGAGGTGGACCGCGGGCCGTTCGTCGAGGTCGGCCGCACGCTCGGCTCGCTGGCGCTGGCCGGGGTGCTGGTCTGGCAGTGGTGGCGCGCGCAGGAAGGCGGCACCACCGCGGTGCGCCGGGCCGCGATCGCGCTGCTCGCCGCCGCGCTGCTCTCGCCCGTGGTGCTGCCGTGGTACCTGACCTGGGGGTTGGCGTTGGGCTGCGCGCTGCGGTGGACGCCGCGGGCGCTGTCCTACGTGGTGGGCTCCTCGGTGGTGCTGGTGCTGGCCTACTACCCGGACGGCGAGCAGGCGATGTACAACTGGCCGTTCGTCGCGGTCGGGGTCGGCGCCGCGGTGCTCGCCGGGCTGTCGCTGGTGCGGTTCGACCCGCTGGGGCTGAACCGCTTCCGGCGTGGGTCCGGGCCGGCGGACCCGCCGGAGCAGGACCGCGCGGACCGGGAAGCGGGCCGTGGCCGTACCGCGCAGGTGACCCAGGTGGACGTGATCGCGCCGCCCGAGCGCCGCTCCCCCGCCGCGGACTCCACGCCCTAGCCGCACCCCCGGGCTCCGGGCGTCGTGGTGAGCGCGGCAGGGCCTGCGACGGCTCCGCCGTCAACGCGGCGGTGAACGGCCCGTTCGCGGGTGCGGGCCGCTGGGCCGTCCACCCGGTGGGCCCGCGTGCGCGGACCCCGTGTCCGCCGCCGCCCCGCCGGGCGGGGGTGGGCCGGGCGGGGGGGGGAGCCGGGACGGGGGGGGGCGGGCCCGCGTCTTGAGACCGGGGGCGGGGGGGCGCTCCGCCCGCCCGGCGGGGGTGGGGTGCGGAGTCCGAGGGGCCCCCGGGGCCGGGCCCCCCCCCCCCCCCCGGCCGGGCGGGGGGGGGGCGGGGGGGGGGCGGAAGCCGTCACTGGGAGGGCAGGACCAGCGTCTTCAGACCGGTGCCGGTGCGGAACTCCTCCAGCGCGGCGGCGTAGTCGTCCAGGCCCGCGGTGTTCGTGATCAGTGCGTCCGAGTCGATCGCCCCCGCGACCAGCAGGTCCCGCGCGCGGTCGAAGCTGTTGTGCACCGCCATCGAACCGACGATGGTGATCTCCTCGTTGTAGACCTTGAACGGGGAGAAGTTCGCGGTCTTCGCCGCGTCCGCGACGCCGAACTGCAGGAACGTGCCCGCCTTGCGGACCCGGCCCAGCCCGTCCTCGATGGCGGCGATGACGCCGGTGGCGTCCACCACCAGGTCCCAGCCCTCGGCCGCCTCGTCCAGCGCAGAGGCGTCGGTGGCGATCGCGCTCACGCCCATCGACTCGGCCACCGCGAGCCGGTCCTGCCTGCGGTCCACGACCGACAGGCTGCGCACCCCGGCGCGCTTGAGCAGCTGCGCCAGCAGCAGCCCCATCGTGCCCGCGCCGTAGATCAGCACGTCGTCGGTGAGGTCGTGCGGAGCCTTGTCCAGCCCGTGCACCGCGCAGGACAGCGGCTCGATCAGCGCCGCCGCGGTGGGCGAGATGCCCTCCGGCAGCGGGTAGCACTTCTTGGCCTGCACCTGGACGTACTCGGCCGCCCCACCGGGCGAGCTGATGCCGATCGCCTGCCACGGCTCGCACAGGTTGCCCTTGCCCTTGCGGCAGTACCGGCACTCCCCGCAGGGCAGCGACGGGTCCACCGCCACGGCGTCGCCCTCGGCGAGGCGGGTGACCTCGCTGCCCACCGCGACCACCCGGCCGGCCAGCTCGTGGCCCGGGGTGATCGGGTAGTTCACCACCGGGATCTCCCCGTCCACCAGGTGGAGGTCGGTGCCGCAGAGCCCGCAGGCATCCACCGCCACCACGACATCGTTCGGGCCCGGGGTGGGATCGGGCACCGTGGTGACCGTGATCTGACCGGGTCCTTCGACGACGACCGCACGCATGCCGGCCATCCTTTCCTCTCGCCTCTCCCCGAACGGGCGGGCGCGCCCGTTCGCTCCTTGCACCGAGGTACCCACCCCGCTTCCCGACCAGGCCGGGAGACCGGGGCCGCACCTCCGCCGGATCGCGATCCGGCGGTCATGCCGGAGCGGGCCGAGGTGGCACCTGCCGCCTCGCCCCGCTCCTGCGGCCACCGCCGGGCCCCGGGCCCGGGGGGGGGGGGGGCCGGGGGCCCCCCCCCCCCCCCCCCCGCGGCCCCGGGGACGGCGAACGGGAGGCGCACCGGCCAGCACCTCGCGCACGTCCCGC
>NZ_JAIUJZ010000003.1:0-37852 GCF_020176775.1 Saccharopolyspora sp. 6M | reverse complement strand
GCGCGGGGGGCCCCCCCCCCGCCGCCCCCCCCCCGGGGCCCCCCGGGGGCCCGGGGGGGGGGGGCGGGGGGGGCCCGTCTGCCGGTTCACCGGAGGTGAACCGGTCCGATCACTTGAGGGCGCCCATGGACAGCCCGCGCACCAGCTGGCGCTGCGCGATCCAGCCGACGATGACGACCGGCAGCACCGCCAGCGTCGCCGCCGCCGACAACCGCGCCCAGTACAGGCCTTCGCTGGTGATGAAGCCGACCAGGAACACCGGCACCGTGGGTGCGTTGATCGCGGTCAGGTTCACCGCGAAGAAGAACTCGTTCCAGGCGAAGATCGCGCAGATCAGCGCGGTCGCGGCGATGCCGGGGGCCACCATCGGCAGCAGTACCCGGGTGAGTTCGGTGCGCAGCCCGGCACCGTCCACCTTCGCCGCCTCCAGCACCTCGGAGGGCACCTCCTGGAAGAACGAGCGCATCATCCACACCGCGATCGGCAGGTTCATGCCCGTGTAGAGCAGGACCAGCGACCAGACGTTGTCCAGCAGGTGCATGTTCTGCGCGGCCACGAAGATCGGCACGATCGCCGCGACCACCGGCAGCATCTTGGTGGAGATGAAGAAGAACAGCGCGTCCTTGGTGCCCTTCACCGGCCGGATGGACAGCGCGTAGGCCGCGGGCACGGCCAGCACCACCACCAGCAGGCACGAGATCACCGTGGCGATCAGCGAGTTCAGCAGGTACGGCCCGAGACCCCCGTCGAACACCAGCCGGTACTGGTCCAGCGTCGGGGTGAACAGGAACTTCGGGTCGTCGGTGTAGGCGTCGGCCTCCTGCTTGAACGACGTCAGCACCATCCAGAACACCGGGAACACGAACACGATCCCCAGCGCCCAGGCGATGATCGTCAGTGCGGTCCCTCCCGCCGTGCGGCGCTTCATTCCGAAACCTCCTTGCCGGAAATGGCGGTGAAGATCGCGCGCAACGCGAAGGTGGCCACGATGATGGTCAGGATCACGACCACGACGCCGAGCGCGGCCGCCTGGCCGACGTCGAAGCCCTGGAAGACCCGCTGGTAGAGGTAGTACGGCAGGTTGGTGGTGGCGATGCCGGGACCGCCCTGGGTCATCATGAAGATCTCGTCGAACGTGTTGACCACGTAGATCGAGCCCAGCAGCCCGGCCAGCTGGATGTAGCGGCGCAGGAACGGCAGCGTCATGAAGCGGAACGTCTGCCAGTGCGTGGCGCCGTCCATCTTGGCGGCCTCCAGCACGTCGCGCGGCTGGCTCTGCAGCCCGGCGAGCACGATCAGCATCATGAACGGCGTCCAGCGCCACACCAGCGCGGCCAGCACCGACACCATCGGGTGCTCCCCGACCCAGTCGATGCCGCCCAGCCCGATCGGGCTGAGCACCGCGTCCACCAGCCCGTAGGTGGGGTTGAGCATGCTCGTCTTCCACAGCAGCGCCGAGGCGACCGGCATGATCAGGAACGGGGTGATGAGCATGGTGCGCACCACGCCGCGCCCGAAGAACGGCCGGTCCAGCAGCAGCGCCAGCCCGACGCCCAGCGCCAGCGACACCAGCACGCAGCCGACGGTGATCACGACGGTGTTCAGCGCGGCCGTGTAGAACTCGCTGTCGGTGAAGACGTCCACGTAGTTCGACAGGCCGATGAAGCCCCACGAACCGGGGTTGAGCAGGTTCCACGAGTGCAACGAGTAGAAGATCGTCGCGAGGAACGGGGCCTGCGTGATGATGATCGTGAAGATCAGCGCGGGCAGCAACGGTCCCCGGCGGGACCACTTCTCCTTGCGGCTGAGGGTCGCGCCCTTGGCCGCGGTCATCTCCGCAGTGCTCATGGCCGGTAGTTCTCCCCCACGGTGTCGGCGTAGCGCTGCGCCTGCTCCAGCGCTTCGTCAGCGGTCTTGCTCCCGGCGATGGCCGCGGACATCTGCTGGCTCACGCGGGTGCCGAGGTCGACGAACTCGGGGATGCGCACGAACTGCAGGCCCTGGTAGGGCGTGGGCTGGGAGCTCGGGGTGGTCTGGTCGACGCGGCTGATGCCGTGCAGCGTCTGCTGCCCGAACGCCGCGGCGGCCTTCTCGTACTCCGGCATCTCGTAGGTGGACTGGCGGCTGCCCGGGGGCAGGTTCTGCCAGCCGAGCCGCTCGCCGACGGTCCGCAGGTACTGCTTGGAGGTGGACCAGGCGATGAAGTCGAACGCCTCGTCAGGCATCTCGGTGGTCTTCGGCACGCCCAGCGCCCAGGTGTAGAGCCAGCTGGCGGGCTTGCCGCCGGGGCCGGTCGGCGCGTTCGCGTAGCCGATCTTGCCGGAGACGGTGCTCTCCTTCGGGTCCTCCAGCGTGCCCGCCGAGGACGTCGAGTCGAACATCATCGCCGCGTTGCCCTGGCCGAACTCGGTGAGGCATTCGGTGAAACCGCTGCTGGAGGCGCCGGGCTCGCCGTGGTCGCGCACCAGGTCCACGTAGAAGTTGACCGCCTCGCGCACCTCGGGCGAGGTGAGCTGCGCGTTCCAGTCCTCGTCGAACCAGCGCCCGCCGAACGAGTTGATCATGGTGTTGAGGGGCGCCATCACCTCGCCCCACCCGGGCAGACCGCGCAGGCAGATCCCGGCGCGACCGCCGGGGCCGCCGTCGAGCTTCGCCGCCATGTCCGCGACCTGCTGCCAGGTCGGGTTCTCCGGCATCGTCAGCCCGGCCTCGGCGAACAGGTCCTTGCGGTAGTTCAGCAGCGCCGTCTCGCCGTAGAACGGGGCCGCGTACATGTGGCCCTGGTACGACAGCGAGTCCTTGATGGACGGGATGAAGTCGTCCTTGTCGTAGCCCGGAGTCGCGTCCATCCGCGGATCCAGGTCGTGCAGCCAGCCGTTCGCCGCCCAGATCGGCGTCTCGTAGTTGCTGACCATCACCACGTCGAACTGGCCGCTCCCGGTGGCCACCGACTGGGTGATCTTGTCCCGCGCCTGGTTCTCCGGCAGCGAGATGAACCGCACCCGCACGTCGGGGTGCTGCGCCTCGAACTCCCCGACCAGGTCCTGCATGTCCTCCATCTGCGGGTTCGACACCACCGCCACCCGCAGCACCCGGCGCCCGTCGCCGGACCCGATCGCTCCCGCTCCCGCGCAACTCGCGGTGAGCAGCACCGCCGCCGCCATGGCGACCAGCGACCACCATTTCCTGCCGAAATTCATCGGCATCCCTTTCTGCCGTTGCTCACGCTCGCACCACGCGCGGGCCGATCGCCTCGATGTCCTCGGCGATGCCCTGGTCCAGCCCGGTATCGGTGACCAGCACGTCGACCTCGGAGAGTTCGCCGTACCGGTGCAGGGAAACCGGGCCGATCTTGCTGTGGTCCGCGAGCAGGACCCGTCGTCGCGCCCCGCGCAACATCAGTGTTTTGATCTCAGCGGAATTCTGGTCCGGAGTGGTGAGGCCCCGATGCAGGGAAACCCCGTCGGTGCCCAGGAAGGCGACATCGGCGAACACCTCTCGCCACCGTTGCGCCGCCCAGGTCCCGACACCTCCGTTGGTGGTCACGCGCACCCGTCCGCCCGGGGTGAGCACCGACAGGTTGGGCCGCGCCGCCAACGAGACGGCGATGCTCAAGCTGTCCGTGATCACCGTGAGCGGGCGGTCGGCCGGCAGCAGTTCCGCGAACCGGGCACACGTGGTGCCGGATTCGATGAGGATGGCGCCTTCGGCAGGCAGTTCGGCGAGAGCGGCCCGCGCGATGCGGGTCTTCTCGGCGACCATCACGTTCTCTCGGGCGGACAGCTGCGGATCGAAACTCCACCGCTCCACCGGGATAGCACCCCCGTGCACGCGGTGCAGGAGTCCGTGCTCTTCCAGCACGGTCAGGTCGCGCCTGATCGTCTCCGGGGTCACTTGCAGCTCCCCCGCGAGTCCGGTCACGTCGACGCGGCCCTCCTGCCTCGCACGCTCGACGATGAGCTGCTGGCGTTCACGCGCGTACACCCTGGTCGGCCTCCGGTCTCGACCCGACTCCGATGCCCGAATCGGTCCGCTTTCATCTGACCGAGTTTGTTTAGCCGGTGTTCGCAGTCACCGTCAAGGGTGCACGACCAGCAATAGGACCAGCGTCCGCCCCGATCAGCCCAAGGTGAATGCGGAGCGTGACCACAGGAATACGCGCAGAAGCAAAAGGAGTCGGAAGCAGACGGCGGCAGCGACCATCTGGCCCAGGATGTGCGGCAACGGCACCACAGGACCGCGCGGAACCGTGGTCTCGGAACCGATGAAGATCCCATTCGAGCAACGATCGACCGGAGATCGCCGGTCACGGTCCCGTCGGCGGCCGGAACGCGAACGGGCCGGGGTGGTCGCCCACCCCGGCCCGCCGGTCCTCGCGGCCCGCCGCGCGCGTCAGCTGCGCAGCATCTCCGCGACGAGGAACGCCAGCTCCAGCGACTGCTGGGTGTTCAGCCGCGGGTCGCAGGCCGTCTCGTACCGGCCGGCCAGGTCGGTGTCCGAGATGTCCTGGGCGCCGCCGAGGCACTCGGTGACGTCCTCGCCGGTCAGCTCGATGTGGATGCCGCCCGGGTGGGTGCCCATCCGGTGGTGCACCTCGAAGAAGCCCTGCACCTCGTCGACGACGCGGTCGAAGTGGCGGGTCTTGTAGCCGGTGCTCGACTCGTGGGTGTTGCCGTGCATCGGGTCGCACTGCCACACCACCTGGTGGCCGGTGGCGCTGACCTTCTCCACGATCGCGGGCAGCACGTCGCGCACCTTGCCGTTGCCCATCCGGCTGATCAGCGTCAGGCGGCCGGGCTCGTTGTTCGGGTCGAGCCGCTCCACGTACTCCACGGCCATCTCCGGCGTGGTGGACGGGCCGATCTTCAGGCCGATCGGGTTCGCGATCTGCTCGGCGAAGGCGACGTGCGCGTGGTCGAGCTGGCGGGTGCGGTCCCCGATCCACAGGAAGTGCCCGGACAGGTCGTAGAGCCGCGGCGAGCTCTGCGAGCCGTCCAGCCGCAGCATCGCCCGCTCGTAGTCCAGGACCAGCGCCTCGTGGCTCGCGTACAGGTCGACCGCGTGCAGGCTGGTGTCGTCCACCCCGCAGGCCGCCATGAAGCGCAGCCCGCGGTCGATCTCGGCGGCGACGGACTCGTAGCGCTCGCCCGCGGGCGAGTTGAGCACGAAGTCCTTGTTCCAGTCGTGCACCTTCGTCAGCGCGGCCATGCCGCCGCTGGTCAGCGCGCGGGACAGGTTCATCGCGGCGCTGGCGTTGGCGTAGGCGCGGATCAGCCGGGACGGGTCGTGCCTGCGGGCCTCCTCGGTGGCGACCAGCGAGTTGACCATGTCACCGCGGTAGCTGGGCAGTCCGAGCGCGTCGGTGCCGCTGGAGCGCGGCTTGGCGTACTGCCCGGCGAGCCTGCCGAGCTTGACCACCGGCATGCTCGCGCCGTAGGTGAGCACGACCGCCATCTGCAGCAGGGTGCGGATGTTGCCGCGGATGTGCGGCTCGGTGTTGTCCGCGAAGGTCTCCGCGCAGTCCCCGCCTTGCAGCAGGAACGCCTCGCCGCGGGCGACGGCGGCGAGTTGTCCGCGCAGCCGGTCCACCTCGGAGGGCACGGTCACCGGCGGCACGCTCTCCAGCACCTTGCGGACCTTCGCGACCTGTTCCTCGGGCCACTCGGGCTGCTGTGCGGCGGGCAGCTTCAGCGCCTCGTCCAGGCGGGCGCGCATCTCAGGGGGCAGCGGAGGAAGTTCCGGAAGTTCATCGACCGGAACATCGACGGTCCAATTCACATTTGCCAGGATAGGCCGTGCTGGCCAGTGCATTTCACCTGGGAGAGACGGAGCGCACGCCGGGCGAATCGATTCACCCGCTCGGCCGCCCGGGACGACCGCCCGGGACGCGCGGACGCCGCCCCACCCGGTGGGCGGGACGGCGCCGGAACGATCACCGCGTCAGCCGAACAGCACCTCGGCCTCGGCGTAGCGGGACAGCGGAACGGTCTTCAGCTTCGCCGTCGCCTCCCCCAGCGGGACCCGCACGATGTCGGTGCCGCGCAGCGCCACCATCTTGCCGAAGGCGCCCTCGCTGACCGCGTCCACCGCGTGCAGCCCGAAGCGGGTCGCCAGCACCCGGTCGTAGGCGGTCGGCGTGCCGCCGCGCTGGGTGTGGCCGAGCACGACCGCGCGGGATTCCTTGCCGGTGCGCCGGGCCAGCTCGTCGGCCAGCCAGGTGCCGACACCGCCGAGGCGCACGTGGCCGAACGCGTCGGTCTCCCCGGTCAGCAGCACCTCCTGGCCGTCCTGCGGGACGGCTCCCTCGGCGACCACGATGATCGGCGCGTACTGCCGCTCGAAGCGCTGCTGCACCCACTCGCAGACCTGGTCCACGCTGAACGGCTTCTCCGGCCCGAGGATCACGTTCGCGCCGCCGGCCAGCCCGGAGTGCAGCGCGATCCAGCCCGCGTGCCGCCCCATCACCTCCACCACCAGCGCCCGGTGGTGCGATTCGGCGGTGGTGCGCAGCCGGTCGATCGCCTCGGTGGCGATGTGCACGGCGGTGTCGAAGCCGAACGTGTAGTCGGTGGCGTCGAGGTCGTTGTCGATCGTCTTCGGCACGCCCACCACCGGCACGCCGTCCTGGTTGAGCCGCTCGGCGACGCCGAGGGTGTCCTCGCCGCCGATCGCGATCAGCGCGTCCACCCCGTGCTCGGCGAGGGTCCGCTTGATCTTCTCGACGCCGTCCTGCTCCTGGTACGGGTTGGTGCGCGAGGAACCGAGGATGGTGCCGCCGCGGGCGAGGACGTCCTCGACCTGCTCCAGCCCGAGCGGCATCGTGAGCCCGTCCATCGGCCCCCGCCAGCCGCTGCGGAACCCGACGATCTCGTGCCCGTGCACCGCGATCCCCTTGCGGGTGACCGCGCGCAGCACCGCGTTCAACCCCGGGCAGTCGCCACCGCCGGTCAACACTCCGATACGCGTTCCAGCCGGCATCGTCGCCGCCTCCCTTGATCCGCTCCATGAGTGATCTGGATCTCGTGGGGAGCCTGTCACGCCCTGTATCGGTGCAGCAAGTACTCCGACCGGGCGACAAATCGGGCGCGAATGATGCGAAGATCGGCGAAGTACCTGGTCAGCGAGGACGGGCGCTCACAGCGGGAACCCGCGCTTGCGCTGCACCTCCTCGATCACCTTCCACCGGGTGAGGTTGTGCCGGGCGTCGGCGAGGGCGTCGTGCGCGTTCGCCGGCGCGGAGGGCAGCCGCGGCTTGCCGACGTCCTCCCAGCGCTGCCGCAGGTCCCGGGTGAACTTGGGGACCTTCGGCGGCAGGGCGGGCATCGCGCCCCACAGCTGCGCCAGCGCCACGTGGTCGTAGGAGGCCAGCCAGGCCCACAGCTCCACGTCCTGATCGCGCGCGGTCAGGAACTCGTAGAGGTCGTCCCGGATCCGGCTGCGCGAGCGCCACGCCCGGTCCGCGGGCGGCGGCAGCTGCGGCAGCACGTTGCGGCGCACCCACTGCCCCGCCTTGGACTCGTCGAACTCGGTGGACACGGCGTAGAACTCGCGGCCGGTCTCGTCCACCACCCCGATCGAGACCAGGTCGATGGTCTGGCCGTCCTCGATGAACTCACAGTCGTAGAAGAACCGCACCGGTCCAGCGTAAGGACGGCGCCCACCGGTCAGGACCGGCCCCGGGGACCGTCGCCCGATGAGCGGTGTGCTGGGCCGCCGACGTCCTCGGCGGTCTTCCGCCCGAGGACGGCGACTTCCGGGGGACCGGCCGGAGATCCGGCCCGGTGCGGGCGATCAGGGCCGGCGAGCCGGGCGCGGCAGGAGCGCGCGGCGGTCAGCCGGCCTGGGAGCGCGGCAGCCGGTCGGCGCCGCCGGGACCGTCCGGCCGGCCCTGCACGGTCCAGCCCGCGACGTGCTTGCCCTGCGCGGCCAGGTCGTCCTTGGCCTTCGCGGCGTAGACGTCCACGTACTCCTGGCCGGACAGCTCCATCAGCGCGTACATGATCTCGTCGGTGATCGAGCGCTCCACGAACCGGTCGCCCGCGAGCCCTTCGTAGCGGGAGAAGTCCAGCGGCTCGCCGACCTTCACCTTCACCTTGTGCGGGTACCACATCTTGGAGCCGATGGGGTTGACCTTGTCGGTGCCGAACATCGCGATCGGGATGACCGGCACGTCGGCCTCCAGCGCCATGCGTGCGACCCCGGTCTTGCCCTTGTAGAGCCGGCCGTCCGGGGAGCGGGTGCCCTCCGGGTAGACGCCGAGGAGCTTGCCCTCGCGCAGCAGCCGCACCCCGGTGTCCAGCGCGGCCTGCGCCGCGGCACCGCTGGAGCGGTCGATCGGCACCTGGCCGACGCCGGAGAAGAAGTACTTCTGCAGCTTGCCCTTGATCCCGGTGCCGGTGAAGTACTCCCGCTTGGCCAGGAACGTCACCCGGCGCGGCATCATCAGCGGCATGAAGAACGAGTCGGCGACCGCGACGTGGTTGCTGACCAGGATCGCCGCTCCGGACTCCGGCACGTGCTCGACGCCCTCCACCCGTGGACGGCAGAACAGCTTCATGAGCGGACCGAGCACGATGTGCTTCATCACCCAGTACAGCACGCGCCGCTGCCTTTCTGAACACCCGGAATGCCTCGTTCAAGGTTACGGAGCCCGGTCTGCCCGCACAATGCGACCCCGCCCGAGACGGATCACGCGCTTGGAGATCGCCCCGCGGAGGCCCCTCGCGTGCGACGATGTCCGGACAGCGGCGGATCGATGGCGGTAGGAGGCTGCGGTGCCCGTTCTTCCCGGCGCCGAACCGTTCGTGCACGACGGGTCCGACGAGATCGGCGTCCTGCTGTGCCACGGGTTCACCGGAACTCCGCAGAGCATGCGGGGCTGGGGTGAGCACCTGGCCGCCGATGGCTTCACGGTGCGCTGCCCGCGGCTGCCCGGGCACGGAACCCGCTGGCAGGACCTCAACCGCACCGGCTGGACCGACTGGTACGCGGCCGTGGAGCGGGAGCTCGCCGAGCTGACCGGGCGCTGCCGCTCGGTGTTCGTCTTCGGCATGTCGATGGGCGGCACGCTCACGTTGCGGCTCGCGCAGCAGCACCCGGAGCTGTCCGGGATCGTGCTGGTGAACCCGTCGGTGACCACGCTGCGCAAGGACGCGTTCCTGCTGCCCGCGCTGTCCCGGGTGCTGCCGTCGATCCCCGGCCTGGCCGGGGACATCGCGAAGCCGGGCGCCGTCGAGCTCGGCTACGACCGGACGCCGCTGCGCGCGGCCGCGAGCCTGCAGCGGTTGTGGCGGCTGGTCCGCCGCGACCTCGGGAAGGTGCGGCAGCCGGTGCTGCTGGCGCGCTCCGCCACCGATCACGTCGTCGAGCCGGTGAACTCGACGATCGTGCTGGAGGGCATCCGAAGCGGCGACGTCACCGAAGTCGTGCTGCGCGACAGCTACCACGTGGCGACCCTCGACCACGACGCCGCGTCGGTGTTCGCCGGTAGCGTCGAATTCGTCCGCAGGATCCACCGCGAGCGTGTCGAGGAACCCGCATGAGCACCCGCCATGAGAACGCCGACGGCCCGGAGGACATCGACGCCGCCTTCGCCGAGATCGTCGCAGGTCTCGAACAGGACAAGCCGATGGCGCGGTGGCCGGAGGAGCAGGACCGGAGCACCGAGGACGCGTCGCCGAAGCCCGCCGCGCCCGAGGCCGCGTCCGCGCCGCGGGACTGGACGCCGCCCGCCGACGCGCCCGACGAAGGGCACTACGAGCCGCCGGAACCGCCGCCGATGCCCCGGCCCGGGGTCGCCACGGTCGGCGGCATCCTGCTGGTCGTGCTGGGGATGACGCTGCTGCTGGTGCCCGGTCTCGTCGGCCTGGGTGCCACGGCGGCGCTGCCGATCGGGCTGGTCGCGGTGAGCGGCGGCATCGGCTGGCTGCTGTTCCGGATGCGCCGGACACCTCCCGCGGACCCCACCGACGACGGCGCCCAGCTCTGACCACGTGCGCCGGCGGGTCCGGCGAGCGGCCCGCTCACGCGCGGCGCCGCGAGGTGATCATCTGAGGTGCGTGGCGGTGGCGGCCACGTGCTCCCTGGCGAGGGTGGCGGCGCCGACGATGCCCGCTTCGTCGCCGCGCTTGGCGACCCGCACCTGGGCCAGCGGGCGGTGGCCGGTGCCGGTGAGCGCCGCGGCGTAGTGCCGCCGGGCCGCGGGCAGGAACAGGTGCGCCGAGCCGGACACGCCACCGGCGAGCACCACGACCTCCGGGTCGTAGACGTCGGCGACCAGCGCCAGCCCTTCGCCGAACCAGCGCGCGAGCTCGTCCACGGCGCGCGCCGCCACCGGATCGCCCTGCTCGGCGGCTTGGGCGACGCGTTCCCCGGTGATCTCGCCGGGGTCCTTGGCGGCTTCGGCGGCCAGCGGGGAGGACGGGTCCTCGGCGAGCAGTTCCAGCGCGGTCGCGGCCAGCGCGGTGCCGCTGCAGTAGCGCTCCCAGCAGCCCCGCTTCCCGCAGGGGCAGGCCCGTCCGCCGGGCACCAGCCGCAGGTGCCCCAGTTCGGGGGCGACGCCGTGCGCGCCGCGGAACACGTCGCCGTCCAGCACCAGCGCGCCGCCGATGCCGGTGCCGAGCGCGACGAGCGCCGCGACCTTCGCCCCGGCCGCCGCGCCGAAGCGCTGCTCGGCGATCGCGGCCGCGTTCGCGTCGTGCTCCAGCACCACCGGCAGCCGCACGCGGTCGGCGATGTTGTCCGCGACCGCGACGTGCCGCCACGGCAGGTGCGGGGCGAACCGCACCACCCGCCGGTCCTCGCTGACGAAGCCAGCCACGGCGAGCCCCACCCCGGCGACCGGGTACTGGTCGGCGAGGCACAGCACGGTGTCGGCGATCGCCGAGTCCAGTTCCGGGCCGGTGCCCGCGGACGGCACCCGCAGCGTGTCGAGCACGGTGCCCTGCGGGTCGACGACGCTGGCGCGCAGGCTGGTGCCGCCGACGTCCACCCCGACGGTCAGCACTCGGCACCTCCGCTCGCGGCTTGCGCGGCGGTCCGGCCGCGAACCCGCCGCACGTCGATGCGCTGCACCTTCGACGGCGCCGGTTCCGCCGGTTCGGGCGGCGGGGCCGCGGCTCCGGCCGGGCGGGGCTCGGCGGATTCGCGGAGCAGGTCCAGCAGCCCGGCGAGCTGGTCGGCGAGCCGGGAGGTCAGCTCGGGACGTTCGCCGCGCAGCAGGCTCGCGATCGCGCAGACCGGGCACCAGCCGCAGGACGGGCCGGCGCGGTCCTCGCGGACGCCGTCCCGCTCGCCGGGGGCCGGGCCGCCGGGAGCGGGGCCGCCGCCCGTGCCGAGGTCGTCGGTGCCCGCGTGCGCGGCGTGCTCGGCGCCGCCGAGTCCGCGCAGGTACTCCTCCGCGCGCCCCGCGGCCGCGTCGAGCAGCAGCCGGAACTCCTCGGCCATCCGGTCGCGGCCGGATCCGGTCGCCCGGGACTCGTCGGCGGAGCCCCCGGTACCGGCGCTCGTCGTGCCCGTCCCCGCGGCATCGGGTCGTTCACCGCGCATCTGGTCCACCACCTCCACTGCTCGGGTCCGCTCTCATCGCATCCACTGGCCGGGGTCCGGCCGGAACGACACGGTCAGCCCGTCGTCGGCGGCCACCGCGCCGGTCACGGCGCAGCGGCGCAGCACCGCGGGCAACGCGATCAGCCGCCGCCTGCCGTCGACGGTGACGGCGAGCTCGTCGCCGATCCGCGCGAGGTCCACCTCGGCGTCCTCGTGCAGCGGCAGGCCCAGCCGCAACGTGTACTCCGCGTCCAGCGATCGGCCACCGCCGCCGAGCTCCACCTCCGGTGCGCTCGCGGCGCCGGCCAGCGGATCGTCCTCCCCGTAGAGCTCGTCGGCGAGTTCCAGCAGCGCCGCCCCCACCGGTTCCGCCGCCCGGTGCAGCACCGCGCGCACCGGCAGGTCGGTCGCCGCCCGCACCTCGGCCAGCACATTCTCCTGCTCCCGGCGGCGGGTGCGCAGCCAGGTCGCCGCCTCGCCCCGGGCCGAGCCGGGGTGCGGCACCAGCCGGTTCGCCACCAGCCCGTCGACCCGGACCTGCTGCAGCGCCAGTGCGGTAAGCGTGCGCCGGGTCTCGGCAGCCACCACCGCTTCCGGGGTGAGCACCAGGCGCACCCCGGTCCGCGGCGAGAGCAGCATGGTCCGCAGCTCCAGCAGCCGGTCCGCGAGCCGCCCGAGCGCGTCGGCCACCCCGTCCCAGCGCTCCACGTTCTCGCTGCCCGCCACGCCCGCGAGCAGGCCGCGCACCACGCGCCGGTGCGCCGGGAACAGCCGTTCCAGGTAGCCGGACAGCGATTCGGGCAGCGCCAGCAGCCGCAGCGTCTCGGCGGTGGGGCCGCAGTCGACGACGACGGTGTCCCACATCCCGCCCGCGGCGAAGCGGTGCACCTCGGCGAGCGCGAGCAGGTCCTCGACCCCGGGCAGGTGGGTGAGCTCCTCGGCGTCGAGTTCGCCGACGCCGGCGCCGAGCAGCATCGTGCGCAGGTGTTCCCGCAGGTCCGCCCAGGCCCGGTCGAGCAGGTCGCGGGTCTGCACCTCGGCCGCGTGCAGCCGGGCGGTCCGCTGCCCGGCGCGGAGCTCGACCTCGGCGGGATCGGCGCTCAGCGCCGCGCCGAGGGAGTCGCCGAGGGAGTGCGCGGGATCGGTGGAGACCACCAGCACCTTCTGCCCGAGCTCGGCGAGGCGTGCGGCGGTCGCGGCGGCGAGGGTCGTCTTGCCGACGCCGCCTTTTCCGGTGAACAACAGGATGCGCAAGGGCGGTCTCTGGATCGGGTCGGGGCTGTTGCCGGGGCGGACCGACCGGTCGCCGAGCTGCCCGGCCACCGGAACGGCGGGTCACCGCGCCGAGGAGTGCTGCGGTGTGGATCTGGTGCGGCGCCGCCCGGGACACCGGTCACGACCGGGTGCGGATCTCCGGCGCCGCCGCGCCGCGGTGCTGGAGCGCCCGGGTCAGGAGCGGGCTTCGACCCGGCGCTTGAGCTCCTTCAGCGCCGTGTTCATGATCATTTTTTCGGCCTTGCGCTTGAACATGCCGATCATCGGGATCGCCAGGTCCACCGCGAGGCTGTAGGTCACCTCGGTGCCGCCGTCCTTCGGCGCGAGCCGGTAGCTGCCCTGCTGCGCCTTCTGGACCTGCCCCTCGGACAGCGTCCAGCTCACCGACAGCCCGTCCTCGGCCCACTCGTAGACGTTGACGTAGGTGTCCTTGACCACCCCGGCGTCGAGCACGAAGCGCACCTTCTCGGCCTGCCCGGAGCCGGTGGTCGAGAGCACCTCGGTCTCCTTGACCGCTTCCACCCATTCCGGGTAGCTGGCGAAGTCCGAGATCACCGCCATGATCTCGGCCGCGGCTGCCTGGATCACGATGGACTGGGTGGACTGATCGACCATGCCCCGAAGATTACAGGTCCGCGCACGACCGGCGGGGCGGTGTCCGGCCGGCTCCACCGTTCGAGATCGTCACCAGCGGAGCACGTACGGTCGCTCGGTGCGCTGGAAGTGCCCGACGTTGACGCACTCGGTGCGCCCGACGCGGACCCGGGAGGCCAGCGGCTGGTGCACGTGCCCGAACAGCGACCAGCGCGGCCGGTCCCGGTGGATCCGTTCCAGCAGCGCCGCGGAGCCGTGCTCGGGGCGGCGGGCGATGACGTCGTAGACCAGTTCCGGAACCGCGGGCGGCAGGTGGCTGCACAGCACGTCGACCGGGTCGAGGGCGGCGACGGCGGCGTCGTACTCGTCCTCGGGGCGCAGGTACGGCACCCAGGCCGCGTCCCGGCGCAGCACGCCGCCCGGGGACAGCACGGTGCCGCCGACGAAGCCGAACCGCAGGCCGCCGATCTCGGCGTTGGTGCCGTCGACGAAGTGCACGCCGTCGCGGGCGAACTCGGGCCACAGCTCCGGCTCGTCCACGTTGCCCGCGATGGCGTAGGTCGGGGCGCTCATCGCGGCGAACAGGGTGGCGTACTGCTCGCGGACGGCTTCGCGCACGACGCGCTTGGGATCGTCCAGCGAAGCCCACAGCGAGCGCGCGTAGGCGCCGATCTCGGCACCGCGGTGGTTGCGGCGCAGCTCGGCGAAGTGCGCGACTTTCTCGGCTCCGAAGACCGCGCCGAGGATGCCGCGGCCGTGCTCGTGGTAGTCGACGAAGTCGATCAGGTCGCCGAGCACGACGAGCGCGTCGGCACCGTCACCGGCCCGTTTCAGGGCTTCGGCGTTGCCATGGACATCGGACACCACGTGCACGCGCACGATCTACTCCTCACCGCAGTTCTGCCGACCGGGTCGCGAGCGCGGACGCCGTTGTCCGCCGCACCGCCATGCTGCCGCGCCGCGCGGGATCGAACCAGCAGCGATCACCGTCCGGGACGGGTGCGACCGTTCCGTTCGGCGGCGCCGGGAGTGGTCCGCTCGGACGGTTCCGCGCGGCTTGGGCTGCTCCGGACGTGGTTAGCGGTGGCGCAGGACAGCCTGCCATGATCCTCACCACCGGCGGAAACGACTCGGGCGGGCACCGGTGCGCGGCGGATCCCGGCGTGGCAGGCTGCGGGCGGGAGCAGTAAACGAGTCGGGCTAGTTTCGTAATCAAGGTTCGGGACTACCGCTCGGTAACTATCAGCGTTAGGTTTGTGCGCACATTTCGCGTTCCATCGGAGGTTTCAAGGTGCGAGAGTTCAGCGTCCCCGCCACTGAGGCCGTGGCCGAAGACGAGAACCTCACCGACATGGTGTGGGCGAACGCGGAACGCTTCGGTGGCACCGTGAGCTTCCGCCGCCGGGTCGACGGCACCTGGATCGACGTCACCGCCGCCGAATTCGCCGCCCAGGTGCTCGCGGTCGCCAAAGGGCTGATCGCCGCCGGGCTGCAGCACGGCGACCGGGTCGGGCTGATGTCGCGCACCCGCTACGAGTGGACGCTGCTGGACTTCGCCATCTGGTCCGCCGGCTGCGTGACCGTGCCGGTGTACGAGACCTCCTCCGCCGACCAGGCCGAGTGGATCCTGAGCGACTCCGGCGCCCGCGCCGCGTTCGTCGAGACCGACGCGCACCGCGCCGAGATCGGCGACGTCGTCGCGAAGCTCCCCGCGCTCGAACACGTCTGGCAGATCGACGCCGACCGCGCGGCGGTCGACGAGCTCACCGCGCTCGGCGCCGACGTCAGCGACCAGGACGCCCACCAGCGCCGCCGCGAAGTCCGCGCCGACGAGCTCGCCACCCTCATCTACACCTCCGGCACCACCGGCCGCCCCAAGGGCTGCGAGCTCAGCCACCGCAACCTGCTCGCCGAGGTCCGCGGCGACGTCAGCGTCTTCCCGCAGCTGCTGCGGCAGGGCAACTCGATGCTGATGTTCCTGCCGATGGCGCACGTGCTCGCCCGCGCCATCGCCACCGCCTGCGTGTACTCCCGCACCACGCTCGGGCACACCGGCGACGTGAAGGAACTGGTCAGCGACCTCGGCTCGTTCCGCCCCACGCTCATCCTCGCCGTGCCGCGCGTGTTCGAGAAGGTCTACAACACCGCGAAGCAGAAGGCGCACGGCGACGGCAAGGGCCGGATCTTCGACGCCGCCGAGGACACCGCCGTCGCCTACAGCCAGGCGCTGGACACCGGCGGCCCCGGCATCGGCCTGAAGGCCAAGCACTTCCTGTTCGACAAGCTCGTCTACGGCAAGCTGCGCGCCGCGCTCGGCGGGCGCTGCCTCGGCGCCGTCTCCGGCGGGGCGCCGCTGGGCGACCGCCTCGCGCACTTCTACCGGGGCGTGGGCGTGCCGGTGCTGGAAGGCTACGGGCTCACCGAGACCACCGCGGCCGCCGCGGTCAACGTCGAGGAGGCCTACAAGATCGGCACCGTCGGCAAGCCGATCCCCGGCACCAGCGTGCGCATCGCCGAGGACGGCGAAGTGCTGCTCAAGGGCGACGTCGTGTTCCGCCGCTACTGGAACAACGAGACCGCCACCAAGGAATCCCTGGAGGACGGCTGGTTCCACACCGGCGACCTCGGCTCCCTCGACGAGGAGGGCTTCCTGCGGATCACCGGGCGCAAGAAGGAGATCATCGTGACCGCGGGCGGCAAGAACGTCGCCCCCGCCGTGCTCGAAGACCACCTGCGCGCGCACCCGCTGATCAGCCAGTGCATGGTCGTCGGCGACAAGAAGCCGTTCATCGGCGCCCTGATCACCCTCGACCCCGAGTTCCTGCCCGCCTGGCTGAACAACCACGGCCGCGCCGCGGACACCCCGCTGACCGAGCTCGTCGACGACCCCGAGGTGCACGCCGACGTGCAGGCCGCGATCGACGACGCCAACAAGGCCGTCTCCCGCGCCGAGGCGATCAAGAAGTTCCGCATCCTGCCGAAGGACTTCACCGAGGCCACCGGCGAGATGACGCCCAGCATGAAGCTCAAGCGCAACAAGGTCGCCGAGAACCACGCGGCCGACATCGAAGCGATCTACGGCTGAGCTCCGCGCCCGTCGCGCGGCAGCCGGGTGGCGGGACCGCCGCGGTTCCGCCACCGAGCTCCCGGATCAGAACGTCCTGCGCAGTTCCGATCTCCAGGACCTGAGCAGTTCCGCGGTGGACAGCCCGGCGATCTCGTGCAGCGCCGGGTCCACTTCGGACGGTGATCCGGAGCCCGCGATGCGCTTGTACAGCTCCACGACCTTCGGCTCCCCCACCCGCCGCACCAGGTGCGCCACCAGCGACCAGGACTGCTGGTACGCCAGGTCCAGATCGCGCCCCGAGGTGTGGAAGTCCGCGTCCGGCGGCGGCCCCGCGGGCGGTTCCCCGGTGCGCACCCGCCGGGCCAGGTCCGGTGCGATCCGCTCCGGCGGCAACCCGCTCGCCCGGTAGCCGACGTAGTCCGCGAAGCCCTCCAGCAGCCACATCGGCGCACCGTCCGCGGTGTCCGCCCGTGCCGCCACGTGCGCCATCTCGTGCCGCAGCACCACCAGCAACGAGGTGTCCGAGAGCCGGTCGGCCGTCTCGGTGTTGAGCACGACCCGCGGGCCCTCCACCCGCCGGGCGGCGGTGTCCACCTTGTCCGCGACGGCGACCGCCGCGATGCCGTCCACCGCGAACTCGGCACCCACCAGCTCACGCAGCTCCTCCTGCGAGCGCGGCAGCAGCACGCCCACCTGGCGCCGCCACTCCGGCCCCCACACGGCGGTCACGGCGGCCTCCGCGGAGTCCAGCTCCGCCGCCACCCGGTCGGCGAGCTCCTCGGAGCCGTCGTGCCCGATGACCACGCCGTGCGGCAGCACCCGCACCCGGCAGTCGCCGAAATCCCACGGCCCGCGCCACGACCGGCCGCGCGCCCGTTCGTCGCCGCTGAGCAGCCAGCGCCCGTCCCGGTGGGTGAAGGTGAACCCGGTCGGGCGCTCGGTCGGCACCTCGTCCACCCCGGCCAGGGCGTAGCGCAGCACCACCTCCGGCGTGCCGCTGCCGCCGGTGGACCCGCGCACCTCGTAGTCCCACTCGGCCAGCGGCACCTCGGCCAGGTTCTGGAACAGCTCGCGCTGCCTGCGCTGGAAGTCCTCCGGCGCGGCCGGGTCCAGCAACGCCGTGAACGCCGCCTCGTCGCGCGTCAGCACCGCTCGGGCGCGGTGCCGCAGCACCGCCTGCCACTCCTGCTCCGCGGTCGCCGGAGCGGCGCTCTGGAAGGCGGGAGCGGGGGCCGGTGGGGCCTGGGCCGGGAACGGGACGAACGCGCCCACGGCCAGTGCGGCCGCGGCGGCGACCGCCGCAGGCCACCCCCTCGAAGCCCCAGGCACGAGCCGGATCGTAAGTCGGCCCGCGGCGCCCGGCCCGTCGCGAGCGGCCGCCCGTCACCCACACGCGACGAGGGCCGCCGCCCCCTGCTGGGGACGACGGCCCTCGCGCGCGTTCCGCGCGGTACCGCAGGAATCAGCCCGCGACGCGCCGGATCGAGTTGACCGGGGCGATGCTGTCGTACTTGGCGACCTTCACCACGTCGCCCTCGGTGGGGGCGTGCACGGCCTTGCCGTTGCCGACGTACATCGCGACGTGGCTGACCGGGCTGTAGTAGAAGATCAGGTCGCCGGGCTGGAGCTGGCTGGCCGAGATGCTCTTGCCCTCGGTGACCTGCGACTTGGTCGAGCCGCCGATGCTCACGCCCGCCTGCTTGTAGGCCCACTGCATCAGGCCGGAGCAGTCGAAGGTGCTCGGACCCTTGGCGCCGTAGACGTACGACGAGCCCTGCTTGCTCAGCGCCGCGGTGACCGCTGCGGCGGCCGAGCCGCTGCCGCCCGCGAACTCGTAGTCGGTCTCGCCGCCACCGGTCAGCGAGGACTGCTCGTCCTCGGTGAGCTCGGCGTAGCGCTCCTTGACCTTGGCGATCTGCGCGTCCATGTCGGCCTTCTTGCGGCCGATCTCGTCCTGGATGCGGGCCGCGTCGGCCTCGGCCTGGGCCGCCTGGTTGCGGGCGTCCTGGGCGCGCTTGGTGGCGTCCTCGGCCTGGTGCACCGCGGCGGACAGGCGCTTGATCGCGTCGTTGTTGTCCTTGGCCAGCACGTCCAGCGCGGAGGCGCGGTCGAGGAAGTCGTTCGGGGATTCGCTCACCAGCAGCGCGGAGAGCTTGTTCAGCCGGGCGCCCTGGTAGGAGGCGGTGGTCAGCTGGTCGACCTGGCCGCGGAAGCGCTCTTCCTCGACCCGGGCCTGCGCGGCGACCTGCTCGGCCTGGTCCGCCTCGGCGGTGGAGCGGTCGAGCTCCGCCTTCTTGGCCGCGTGGTCGTCCTCGGCCTTCTTGTAGTCCTCGGTGACGACTTCGGCCTGGTGCGAGAGCTCGCGCACCTGCTTGGCCGCGTCCGAGGCGTTGTCGGGGAGTTGGGGGTCTGCGATCGCCGGCGCGGAGGTCATGCTGACGGCGGCGGCGACCGCCGAGGCCGCCAGGGCTCCGCGCATCGTGCGCTTCAATCGGTGCGACGCCACGTCGCGCATAGCTCCTTCGTTGTCGACCGCCTACCGAGAACGCAGGGGTGGTCCGGAGCGATCCCGGACTCCGGGCGCGTTGCGGCGCCCGCTCACCCCACGGGGGCAGGTCCCGGTTCGGCTCCCCGACTAGCCGATTCGGCGGCGCTTCGCGGAGGACCCGGAGTGGGTCGCTGATCGCCGCGAAGACGCGGTAAGGCTACGAAAGGTGAAGCGTGACGTCTAGAAGAGGGGGGGTAATTCTTCTGAACACTGCGCAATAGCACAATGGGATTATCTTCATACGCGGAGCGTGATCAGATGGCCCGATCTTCTGACCAGCGGCTCCCCGAAGGGTCGGCCCGGACCGGATCGGCCCAGCGCACCGGAAGATCGCGCTATGAGATCCACCACGCGCCCGGCCTCACACCCGGTTCAGGCGCTCCAGCAGCACCGCCGACGCCACCGCGTACGCGCCCGTGCGCCGCACCGACGTGACAACCGCGCGGTCCGAGGTCGCCACCACCAGCTGCCTGCCCTGCGGCTCGGCCACCACCAGTTCCCGGATCACGTCGTCCGCGATCACCCCGGGCGGGCTGAACATCACCCGCACCCCGCGCGGGCCCGCCGTCGGCACCGACAGCACGTCCGCCCCGTCGAACACCACCGTCACCTCGGCACCGGTGCGCGCCGCCAGCGCGGCCAGCTGGTGCGCCAGCCGGTTGCGCTGGTCGGCCAGCGGCAGGTCCGGGTAGCCGGTCTTCGTCACGTTGTAGCCGTCGACGATCAGGTGCACCGCGGGCAGCGCCAGCAACCGGTCCAACGCCGCCGCGTCGGCGACCCGGCCCGTCTCCCCCGAATCCGGCCGCACCCGCTGCACCACGTCCGCCGGGCGCGGCCCGTGGCCGACCGCGCGCAGCTCCCGGCGCAGCCCGCCGAGCGCGCCCTCCATCGTCTCCAGCAGCAGCGAGATCCGGACCTCGTCGCCCTGGCGGGCCTCCCGGGCCGACTGGCGGGCCACCTCGGTCTCGGCCGCCGCGCGCTGCGCGCGGTCCCGCTCCTCCTGCGCGCGGGCGCGCTCCCGGTCCCGCTGCGCGCGCAGCTCCGCCAGCTCCGAACCGATCCGCTCGTGCGCCTCGGCGAGTTCCGCCCGGGCCGCCTGCGCGTCGTCCTTGGCCTCCTTGAGCCGCACGCCCTGCTCCCGCAGCCGCTTGCGCAGCCGGTCGGCCTCCGAACCGGACTCGTCCCCGGCCCGTTCCCCGGCGCGGCGGGCCTCGGCCAGCTCGGCCTGCAACCGGTCCACCTCCCCGGCGAGGCGCTGGGCGCGGGCCTGCGCCGAATCCCGCTCGCCGCGCAACCGGCCCTGCTCCACGCGGAACGCGACCAGCTCCAGGTAGTGGCCCGTGTTCGGCAGCGCCAGCAGCACCCCCGCCGCGGCCACCACCACCGGGTCCGGGTGCACCCCGTCCAGGCCCTCAGGGCGGTTCTCCCGGCACCAATCGACGACCGCGGTGCGGAACACCGGGGAGTCCCGCAGCGCCGCCACGAGCGGGCCTTGGCCGAGCTTCGCGCGCTTCGCCGGAGCGAACCGGACCACCGGTCGCAGCGGGGCGGGCACGTCCGAGGGCCGCACGTCGTCGAGGGCCTCCGCCGCCAGCTCGGCGAGCCGGGCGCGCACCGGTGCGGGCAGCTCCTCCGGGTCCTCGGCGCCGCACTCCCCGGACCGTTCCGGTGCGGACTGGTCGAGACCGGTCTCCGGGGCACCGACCGGCGCCTGCCGCGGACCGTCCACAGCAGACTCTTCGGTGCGCGGGGAGTCAGCACCCGACGTCGGCGGAACCACGCCCCCAGGCTAGTCGGCCGCTCCCCGTTCACCCGATCCGGAGGTTGTCGGGGACCCGTCGTAGCGTGCACGCGATGACCGGGCAGCTGACCTTCGACGAGATCGACGACGAACTCCCGCTGCACCGCGCCACCTTCGTCGTCGTCGACCTGGAGACCACCGGCGGCAGCTCCCGGCAGGACACCGTCACCGAGATCGGCGCGGTGAAGGTGCGCGGCGGCGAGGTCCTCGGCGAGTTCGGCACCCTCGTCGACCCCGGGCGCGAGATCCCGCCGATGGTCGTCTCGATCACCGGCATCACCCAGGCGATGGTGCACGGCGCTCCCCGGTTCGACTCGGTGCTGCCCGCGTTCCTGGAGTTCGCCCGGGACGCGGTGCTCGTCGCGCACAACGCCCCGTTCGACGTGGGATTCCTGCGGGCCGAGTGCGAACGGCTCGGCGTCGCGTGGCCGAAGCCGGCCGTGCTGTGCACCGCGAAGCTCGCCCGCCGGGT
Organism: Saccharopolyspora sp. 6M; assembly: GCF_020176775.1. NCBI lineage: Bacteria > Bacillati > Actinomycetota > Actinomycetes > Pseudonocardiales > Pseudonocardiaceae > Saccharopolyspora > Saccharopolyspora sp. 6M. Next base: position 16,548 of record NZ_JAIUJZ010000003.1, on the reverse strand, counting down.
GCTGGGCAAGGACGAGACGCCGAACCACAAGCTCGGCACCCTCGCCCGGGTGCTGCAAGCCCGCACCACCCCGGTGCACCGCGCCCTCGACGACGCCCGCGCCACCGTCGACGTGCTGCACGCGCTGCTGGAGCGCCTCGGGCCGCTGGGGGTGCGGACCGTGCCGGAACTGCTGGAGCACCTGCCCGACGTCACCCCGCAGCAGCGCCGCAACCGCGGCCTCGCCGACCCGCTGCCGCACGCCCCTGGCGTGTACCTGTTCCGCGGCCCGAACGAGGAGGTGCTCTACGTCGGCACCGCCTCCGACCTGCAGCGCCGGGTCCGGCAGTACTTCACCGCCGGGGAACGCCGCGCCCGCGTCAAGGAGATGGCGGGGCTCGCGCAGCGGGTGGACCACGTCGAGTGCGCGCACCCGCTGGAGGCCGAGGTGCGGGAGCTGCGGCTGCTCGGCGCGCACCAGCCCCGCTACAACCGCCGCTCCAAGTTCCCGAAGCGCACCTGGTGGGTCGTGCTCACCGAGGAGGCGTTCCCGCGGCTGTCGATCGTGCGCACCGCCCGCGACGGCGCGCTCGGCCCGTTCCGCTCCCGCACCGCGGCCGCGGCGGCGGTGGAGGCCCTGCACGCGGGCGGTTCGCTGCGCCGCTGCACCGAGCGGATCCCGGCGCGCGACCAGCGCGGCCGCCCGTGCGCGCTGCACGAGCTGGGGCGCTGCGCGGCACCGTGCGCCGGGCTGCAGGGCGTCGAGGAGTACGCACCGGAGGTGATCTCGGTGCGCGAGGTGATCTCCGGCTCGCCCCGCTGGGAACCCGGTGGGCTGCTCGACCGGCTGCGCGCGGAACTGGGCCGCTTCTCCGCCGAGGAGCGCTTCGAGGACGCCGCCGCGGCCCGCGACCGGCTCGCCGAGCTGGTGCGGGCGCTGGACCGGGCGCAGCGCTGGGCGGCGCTGGCGGCGGTGCCCGAACTGGTCGCCGCCCGCCCCGACGGTTCCGGCGGCTGGCAGCTGGCGGTGGTCCGCCACGGCAGGCTCGCCGCCGCCGGGAACGCGCGCCGCGGGGTGCCGCCGATGCCGGTGGTCGACGCGCTGCAGGCCGCCGCGGAGACGGTGCTGCCCGAGCCGGGCCCGCTGCGCGGCGCCCCCGCCGACGAGGTGCGGGTGGTGCACCGCTGGCTGACCACCGGCGGCACCCGGCTGGTCCGCTGCGCGCAGCCGTGGTCGGAACCGGCCGGTTCCGCGGCGTCCTGGCGGGAGTGGCTGGAGCGGGCCGCCAAGGCCAGGGCCCCGTACCCGGCCGCCGACTGACCGACCGGTCCTCGAACGAGCGAACGGCCCGGCACCCCTGGGGGCACCGGGCCGTTCAGCCGTGCGTGCGGCTCACTCGGAGGGCTGCTGCGGCTTCCCGCCGGAGACCAGCTCGCGCTGCTCCCGCTCCTCGTGCGCCAGGCGCTCGTTCTCGGCGCGCGCCCGCGCCAGCGCCTCGGTCTCCTCCGCCGGGTCCGGCTTGAGCCAGCTGCCCTCGACGGGGGTGCCCGCGGCACCGAGCTTGTTCATCTTCTTCGGCACCGAAGCGCCCTGGTACGGCAGCTCCTCGGGGTGGCCGTGCGAGTCGACCGGGCCGAGCGGCTGGTGCACCTCGATGAACTCGCCGTGCGGCAGCCGCTTGATGATGCCGGTCTCCACGCCGTGCTCCAGCACCTCGCGGTCCGAGCGCTGCAGGCCCAGGCAGATCCGGTAGGTCACCCAGTAGGCCAGCGGCGGCAGCAGCAGCAGACCGATGCGGCCGCCCCACGTCATCGCGTTCAGCGAGATGTTCAGCTCGAACGCGATCACGTCGTTCATGCCGGACACCATCAGCACGCCGAAGAACGCCAGCGCCATCATGCCGAGGCTCGTGCGTACCGGGTTGTCCCGCGGACGCTGCAGCAGGTTGTGGTGCGCGTCGTCCCCGCTGAGCTTGCGCTCGATCATCGGGTACGCGATGAGCAGCGTGAACATGATGCCCATGCCCAGCGCACCGCAGAAGAACACCGGCGGCACCGTGTACGGCCCGATGTAGAGCTCCCAGGCCGGCCAGATCCGCAGGATGCCGTCCGCCCACATCAGGTACCAGTCCGGCTGCGAGGCGGCGGAGACCTGCGAGCCGATGTACGGCCCGAGGTTCCAGATCGCGTTGATCTGGAAGACACCGCTCATGATCGCCAGGATGCCGGTGGTCAGCGCGAAGAACGCACCGCTCTTGAGCGCGAAGGTCGGCATGATGCGGATGCCGACGACGTTCGACTCCTTGCGCTTCGGCCCGGGGAACTGCGTGTGCTTCTGGTACCAGACCAGCGCGAGGTGCGCCGCGACCAGGCCGAGCATGATCCCGGGCAGCACCAGCACGTGCAGGATGTACAGCCGCGGGATGATCTCCGTGCCGGGGAACTCCCCGCCGAACAGCGCCCAGTGCATCCAGGTGCCGAGCACCGGGATGGACAGCACGATGCCGGACATGGTGGCGCGGACGCCGGTACCGGAGAGCAGGTCGTCCGGGAGCGAGTAGCCGAAGAAGCCCTCGAACATGCCCAGGATCAGCAGCAGCGAGCCGATGACCCAGTTCCCCTCACGCGGGCGCCGGAACGCACCGGTGAAGAAGATCCGGAACATGTGGGCCATCATCCCGGCCACGAACAGCAGCGCCGCCCAGTGGTGCAGCTGCCGGATGAACAGGCCGCCGCGGACCTCGAACGAGATGTCGAGGGTGCTCGCGAACGCCTTGGACATCTCGACGTCCTGCAGGTTCCGGAACACCCCGTCGTAGGTGACCTCCTCCATGGAGGGGTCGAAGAACATCGTGAGGTAGATCCCGGTCAGGATCAGGATGATGAAGGTGTAGAGCGCGATCTCGCCGAGCAGGAACGACCAGTGCGTCGGGAAGACCTTGTTCAACTGGCGGCGGATGCCCGGCGCCATGTTGTAGCGCTTGTCCGCCTCGTCGGCCGCGGAGGCCGCCTTCCGGTAGAGCTTGCTCTCCGGTTTGGTGGGCGTCGTGATCGAACTCATGAGTTGCGCTCCCAGTACGCTGGGCCGACCGGCTCGATGAAGTCGTGCCTGGCCACGAAATATCCCTCTTCATCCACCGTGATCGGTAGCTGCGGCAGGGAACGGGTGGCCGGACCGAAGACCGGCTTGGCGTAAGTGTTGACCACGTCGAACTGCGACTGGTGGCACGGGCAGAGCAGGCGACCGGTCTGCTGCTCGAACAGCGAGGTCGGGCAGCCCACGTGGGTGCACACCTTCGAGTAAGCGTAGTAGTCGCCGTAGTTGAAGTCCTCTTGGCCCTTGCGCTTGATCGGAGCGCTGCCCGGCCGGAGCCGGATGAGCATCACCGGGGCGTCGCTGCGGCGCAGCACCGAGACGAGCTTGTGCTCGTCCTCGCGGTCGGACTCGCGGAACGGGAAGACCGTCTCGAAGCCGCCCGCGTCGATGTCCTCCGGGCGCAGCAGCGACACGTCGTGCGGGTCGCCGGTGTCGCGCCGCAGGTAGACCTTCTCGTCGCCCTCCTTCATCCACGCCGTGTGCTTGAGGGAGTCGGGTCCCTCGGTCGCCCACGGGTTGCGGATGAAGCCGCCGATGGCGATGACGCCGGTGCCCAGGCCGAGCACGGCACCGCTGAAGGCGAGCGTGCGCTGGATCATGGAACGCCGGGCGAAACCGCTGCGCACGCCGGTGTCGGCGAGGATCGCGGTGGTCGTCTGCCGGTCGACCTCTTCGGAGCCGTGCCCGTCGTGGCGCTGCTGGATCGCGACCTCGTGCGGGATGAGCCGCTTCGCGTAGAGCACCACGCCGACGCCGATCGCGAAGATCGACAGGCCGAGGAACAGGCCGACCAGCGGCGTGTACAGGTTGTAGAGGAAGTACTCGCGGCCGCCCTGCTGCGGGGTCACGTAGCCCCAGGGCCAGAACACGAACACGGCGATGAAGGCGATCGCGGAGAGCCCGGCCAGCGCGAACCAGGCCGCGACCGCGCGCTCGGCCCGCTTCTCGGCGCGGGTGTTCTCCACCGGGAACGGATCTTCGTAGTGGAGGAGCTCGACGCCGTCCAGCGCCAGCCCGAGCCGCATCTTCTCGTCGCGGCTCATCTCGGCCAGTTCGGCCTCGGTGTAGTCCCGCCTGGGGGTTTCGTGCCCCTCGTCCCGCGGGGTGTCACTTGCACTCATGCCCTGGCTCCGATCCACAGGGTGACGCCGATCAGCGCGCCGAGTCCGACGACCCAGGCGATGACGCTCTCCGAGGCGGGGCCGAAGCCGCCGAGGGAGCTGCCACCCGGGTTGTTGTTGTTGTTCGTCACGGACTTGACGTACGCGATGATGTCCTTCTTCTCCTCCGGCGTGAGCTGCCGGTCGGAGAACTTCGGCATGTTCTGCGGCCCGGTGAGCATCGCCTCGTAGATCTGCTGCTCGGTGGGAGCGTCGAGGCTGGGCGCGAACTTGCCGGACGACATCGCGATGCCGCGTCCGGTGAAGTTGTGGCAGGAGGCGCAGTTGAGCCGGAACAGCTCACCGCCTCGCGAGGAGTCCCCGGTGGCGGCGGCTCCGGTGGTGTCCGGGGACTCGGGGCCCCCGCCGTAGGTCTGCACGTAGGCGGCCATCGCGTCGATCTCCTCGGGGGAGAACTTCGCCGGCTTGCGGATCGCCTGGGCTTCCTGGCGGACCATCGGCATGCGGCCGGAGGAGACCTGGAAGTGGACGGCGGCCTCGCCGACGCCGACCAGGCTCGGGCCGCGGTCCTTCACGCCGCCCAGGTTCGCGCCGTGGCAGCTGATGCACGCGTTGTTGTAGAGCTGCTCGCCCTGCCTGACCAGCGCCGGGTCCGCCGCGGCGTGCGCGGTCTGCGGCTCGGGGGTCAGGACGGTGTACAGCCCGCCCGCGCCGACCAAGGCGATCCCGAGCGCGAGGACACCGGAGAGCCTGCGCCGGAACTTGGATCCCGCGCGGTTCCGTTTCTTGATGGTGGTCATGAGTGCGGCAACCCTTGCTGTCAGGTTCGGGGTGTTACGTGGCGGCCCGGTGGGGCCGGTGGATCACGGAACGAGGTAGATCACGGCGAACAGTCCGATCCAGACGATGTCGACGAAGTGCCAGTAGTACGACACGACGATCGCCGCGATGGCCTGTGCCGGGGTGAACTTGCTCAGCTTGGTGCGGATGAGCAGGAACACGAAGGCGATGAGCCCGCCGATGACGTGCAGGCCGTGGAAGCCGGTCGTCATGAAGAACACCGTGCCGAACGCCGACGAGGCGATCGTCGTGTGGTGCGCGGTGACCAGCGTGTAGTACTCGCCGGCCTGTCCCAGCACGAAGATCGTGCCCATGATCAGCGTCACCACGTACCAGCGGCGCAGGCCGAACACGTCGCCGCGCTCGGCCGCGAACACACCCCACTGGCAGGTGAACGAGGACGCCACCAGGATCACCGTGAAGGGGAGGGCGTATGCGATGTTCAGCTCGCTGGGCGGCGGTGGCCACGCACCCTCGTTCTGCGCCTTCACCGTGAAGAACATGGCGAAGAGTCCAGCGAAGAACATCAGCTCGCTGGCCAACCAAACGATGGTGCCGACGCTGACCATGTTCGGCCGGTTCAGCGAGTGCACGCGTTGACTGATTGAGGGCGCTGCCGTTGTCACGCGACGCATTATGTCCCGTGCGTTTTCCCGCTGCGCCCTCGGGTCCCGGGCGTGGCTCGTCGGTGATCGGATCGCGACCTGGAGGTAACTCATCGTGATTAATTTCCGCAGCGTTTTGTCCCGTCTAGGCTTACGCGCCCGGTCAGCGGGGCCCGCCGCGCCGGATTGGGACGATTCGGACCTGATCGTCGTGGTCAGCGCGTTCGACGACGCGGAGGCCGCGTCCGCGGTCCTCGCCCGCTCCCCGGAGTGGGTCGAGGCGGGTGCCGCCGTGCTGCGCCACCACCTGCTGCTGCCGCCCGGAGCCGTCGCACAGGCCGCTGAACTGCTGGAACCGGACGGCTGGCGGTTGCGGCCCGCCCCCGAGGCGGAGCAGGCGGCCTTCGGCACCGCACCGGCGCCCGGCGAGGAGCCCCTGTTCGCGGAGCGTGTGCAGAAACTCGACGCGTTGCATTGCTCACAGGAGAACGCCCGGATGGCCGGGCTGGCCCAGCGGCTCGGCGGACGCGCCGTCGGCTGGGTGGCGCTGCAGTCCGGCTGAGCACCCGCGCCGCGACCTCGTGGCGGGTACTGCTCACCCCCGTTGAGCGGCTAGCATCCGGAGATCACCGTCATCGAGGACACCCTCTCGTCATCGGGCCGGGTCACCGCGACGCAGTGCGCGGACCGCCTGGCCAGCGAGGAGCAGCTGATGAGCACGTCGACCACCACCGTCCTGGTCTTCAGCCACCGGGCCGAAGTGCGCGAATCGATCATCAACGCGATCGGCAGGCGCCCGTCGCCGGACCTGCCCCGGGTGACCTACGTGGAGGCGGCGTCGGTCGCCGACGTGCTCAGCGAGGTCGACGCGGGCCGCGCCGACCTGGTCGTCCTCGACGGCGAGGCGCAGCCCACCGGCGGCATGGGCGTGTCCCGGCAGCTGAAGAACGAGATCGCGCACTGCCCGCCCATCGTGCTCACCGTGCGCAGGCGGGACGACCGGTGGCTGGCGACCTGGTCGCAGGCCGACGCGGTGCTGGTGCACCCGCTGGACCCGCTGTCGTCCGCCGAAACGGTCGCCGAACTGCTCCGCACCGCGCTACCCGCGGTGCGGGCCTGAACCTCCCGGAGAACAATCGTGGGCACCATGTCGGGTAGCTGGCCGGAACTCCTCGGACACCTCGTGGCGGGCAACGACCTGTCCGCCGAGGACACCGCGTGGGCGATGGACCTGGTGATGACCGGCGCGGCCACCCCGGCCCGCGTCGCCGCGTTCGTCGTGGCGCTGCGCGCGAAGGGCGAGACCGCCGCCGAGGTCCGCGGCATGGCCGACACGATGCTCGCGCACTCGCTGCCGCTGGAGGTGGACCGGCGGGCCGTGGACGTGGTCGGCACCGGCGGGGACCGCTCCGGCAGCGTGAACATCTCCACGATGACCGCGATCGTGCTCGCCTCCTGCGGCGCGGTGGTCGTCAAGCACGGCAACCGGGCCGCCTCGTCGAAGTGCGGCACCGCCGACGTGCTGGAGACCCTCGGCGTCACCATCGACCTGCCCGCGGAGGGCGTGCGGGACTGCGTCGCCGAGGTCGGCATCGGGTTCTGCTTCGCGCCGGTGTTCCACCCGGCGATGAAGTTCGCCGCCGGGGCCCGCCGCGAGATCGGCATCCCCACCGCGTTCAACGTGCTCGGGCCGCTGACCAACCCGGCGCGGCCGAGCAGCGGGCTCATCGGCTGCGCGGACCAGCGGATGGCGCCGGTGATGGCGGAGGTGTTCGCGGCGCGCGGCAGCTCGGTGCTGCTGGTGTCCGGGGACGACGGGATGGACGAGATCACCACGACCTCGACCACGACCTGCTGGGTCGTCGGCGACGGGCAGGTCCGGCGGGAGCGCATCGTCCCGGAGGACCTGGGCGTCCCGCGCACCACGCCCGAGGCGCTGCGCGGCGGTGACGCCGAGGTGAACGCCGAGGTGGTGCGGCGGCTGCTCGCCGGTGACCGCGGCCCGGTGCGGGACGCGGTGGTGCTCAACACCGCGGGCGCCCTCGCCGCCCACGACGGCATCGGCGAGGACCTGGACGTCCAGCTGCGCGCCGGCATCGCCCGCGCCGAGCGGGCCATCGACTCCGGCGCCGCGGCCGACCTCCTCACCCGCTGGGCGGCTTTCGGCCGGTAGTTCCGCACGAGCCGGGTTCCCGCGGTCCCCGCCTTCGGCCCGTCGCGGGGACGGTTCCGTCGTGCCGGGGAGGAGGATCCCCGGTGGAGATCACCCGGCGGGGCTCACTCCAGGCCGATGGAGAAGGTCGCCTCGGTGTCCTCGCGCGAGTAGGAGCGGAACGCGATGTGGGTGTCGGTGTCGAGCACCCCGGCCACCTTGTTGATCTTCCCGGGGACGATGTCGGCGATGTCCTCGTGGTTCGCGACCCGCAGGATCGCGATCAGGTCCACGTCCCCGGCGCAGGAGTACACCTCGGCGACGCCCTCGATGTCGGCGACCTCCTGGGCGGCCTCGGTCAGCCGGTCGGCGACGGTCTGGATGAGCACGATCGCGGTGATCACGGGAGGGCCTCCTGGCTGCGGGACGTCGTCGCCCCGATCCTAGGCTCCCCCGCCGCCGCGCTCGCCCGCGCCCGGACGCGACGAGGCCCCCGGAACCAGGGGGTTCCAGGGGCCTCGGTCCGCTGTCGCGGAGCTCAGTCGTGGTTCGGGCCCGTGTGGTACTCGAACACCAGACCCGCGACCATGATCAGCAGCACGCCGATCGAGATCACGATCAGCACCACGTGGAAGAACGCCAGCGCGATACCGGCGAACGCGGCGGCCGCCGCCAGCCCGACGGGCCAGTAGCTGCCGGGGCTGAAGAAGCCCAGCTCGCCCGCACCGTCGCTGATCTCGGCGTCCGGGTTGTCCTCCGGTCGCGGCTCGATGCGCCGCGCCACGAACTGGAAGTAGCTGCCGATCAGCAGCGACAACCCGCCCACCAGGATCAGGGCCACCGTGCCCACGGGTTCGTGCGACCACACCCCGTAGACGATCGCCGACAGGAAGAAGAAGCCGGTGATCATGTTGAAGATCTTCGCTTCGACCTTCATGGATTCCTCACTCTCGCGCCCTACGCCCTGCCGGGATCAGTCGCCCGCTTGCCGGCCGCCGATGGTGGACGGCAAGCCGGACGTGCGGTCGGTGTCGAACGGGACCGAGGTCACCGCCCGCGGCGCGCACAGCTCACCGCAGTTCATCTGGGACAACGCCTCGGCGGCGGTGTAGTACTGGCCGGTGGCCGGGTTGGTCTGCGTACGCAGGTTGATGTACTGGTCGAACTTGTCCGGCGACAGGGCGCGGACCTCGAAGTTCATCATCGCGTGGTAGGTGCCGCACAGTTCGGCGCACCGCCCGACGAAGGAACCCTCGCGTTCGATGGTGTTCTCGAAGACGGCTTCCTGGTCGTTCTTGTCCGGGTGCGGGAAGGTGTCCCGCTTGAAGTGGAACTCGGGGACGAAGAACGAGTGGATGACGTCGGTGGAGCTCAGGTTGTACTGGATCGTCGATCCGGTCGGCAGCACCAGCAGCGGGATCTCGCTGCTGCTGCCGACGGTGCGGACCGGCTGGCCGTCCGGCGTGCGGTGGTCCGGGTAGTTGAACTCCCAGTTCCACTGGAACGAGACGACGTTGACCTTCTCGTCCGGATCGGCCGACTTGGCCATCACGTAGTTCTGGGTGGTGGCGGTGAAGTAGAACAGCACCACGACCATCACGAACGGCACCGCGGTGTAGATGACCTCCAGCGGCACGTTGTACTGGAACTGCCGGGGCAGCTCCTCGCCCTTCTTGCGGTGGAAGGCGACCGTCCAGAACATCAGGCCCCACACCAGGACGCCGACCGCCAGCGCAGCGATCACCGACCAGGTCCACAGCTGCCGCATGGACTCGGCCTGCGGGGTGACGCCCTCCGGCCAGCCGAACCTCAGGACCTCGTCGGTCGAACAGCCCGTGGCCGCGACCGCGACCAGGCCTGCCAGCCCGGCGACTTTGACCAGCCGTGGCACTCGGGTCCCCTCCTCCAGACGTTCCTGCCGCAAGCTCCCCATCCGAAAGCCCACTGCGCGACGCCTCCTCGCTGCGTGTTCCCACCGTCGCCGCGGGTTCTGGGCACAACGCGCACCCACCATGCCCCGCGGCCGGAATGCTGCGGGGGAGCCTAGCCCAGCAGTAGCCGCGATACTGCTCCGGGGTGGCGAGGTGCGCTGCACATCACCGAGATCGTCCTCGCCCGCCGCGGTGATCGGATCGGCGGGCGGGACCACTCGAACCGGTGGACTTGCCCGGCGGCGCCGGTTCCCGCGGCTCGCGCGCCCGCGCGCGGGGAACCAACCGCCCGGCCCCGGCGGTCGCGCCCGCGCTCACCGCGCCTGCACAGCGCGGCGGCACACCCGGCATACTGGGACTCCCGCCGCCGAGATCCCCGACCGGGACGCGGGGCGGAGCCCGACCCATCGCCGACGCGAGAGGTGCATGGACGCGTGTGCGGCCTGCTTGGACTTGTCTGTCCCACTGAAGAGAACGCCGGTTTCGCCGTCGACGCCGTGGCCAAAGCCCTGCCCTGCCAACGGCACCGGGGACCGGACGAGAGCGACACCTGGCACGGCGGTGAGGTCGTCTTCGGCTTCAACCGGCTGTCGATCATCGACCTGGAGCACTCGCACCAGCCGTTGACCTGGGGCCCGCCGGAGAACCCCGGCCGCTACACGATCAACTTCAACGGCGAGATCTACAACTACCTGGAGCTGCGCGCCGAGCTCGCCGAGCACTACGGCGCCCGCTTCCACACCGACGGCGACACCGAGGTGATCGTCGCCGCCTACCACTACCTGGGCACGGCGATGGTCGGCCGGCTGCGCGGCATGTTCGCGTTCCTGATCTGGGACAGCGAGCGACGCGTGGTGTTCGGCGCGCGCGACCCGTTCGGGATCAAGCCGCTGTACTACGCGTCCGGGCCCGGCGGCGTCGCGTTCGCCAGCGAGAAGAAGTCGCTGCTGAGCCTGGCGACGACGCTGCGCATCGGTGAGGACATCGACCACAAGGCGCTGCAGCACTACCTCACGCTCCAGTACGTGCCGGAGCCGGAGACGATGCACCGCCAGATCTCGCGCATCGAGTCGGGCACCTCGTTCACCGTCTCCCCCGGCGGCCGGCTGGTCACCGAGCGGTACTTCGTGCCGAACTTCACCTCGAAGCCGGTGCGCAACGACTCGGACGCGCGACGGCTGCACGACCAGATCGTCGACGTCATGCGCGATTCGGTCGCCAAGCACATGCGCGCCGACGTCACCGTGGGCTCGTTCCTGTCCGGCGGCATCGACTCGACGGCGATCGCCTGCCTGGCCAAGGAGCACAACCCGAACCTGATCACCTTCACGACCGGGTTCGAGCGGCAGGGCTACTCCGAGGTGGACGTGGCCGCCGAATCGGCCGCGGCGATCGGCGTGAAGCACGTGATCCGCACCGTCTCCCCCGAGGAGATGATGGAGACGCTGCCGCTGATCATCTGGTACCTGGACGATCCGGTGGCCGACCCGGCGCTGGTGCCGCTGTGGTTCATCGCCCGCGAAGCCCGCCAGCACGTGAAGGTGGTGCTCTCCGGCGAGGGCGCCGACGAGCTGTTCGGCGGCTACACGATCTACCGGGAACCGCTGTCGCTGGCGCCGTTCGAGCGGGTGCCGGGCACGCTGCGCAAGGCGATGGGCAAGGTCTCCACGGCGATCCCGGACGGGGTGCGCGGCAAGGACCTGCTGCGCCGCGGGGCGCTGTCGCTGGAGGACCGCTACTACGGCAACGCGCGGATCTTCCGGGACGACCAGCTCAAGGCCGTGATGGCGGCCTTCGACCCGGGCGTCTCGCACCGCGACGTGACCGCCGCGCCGTACCGCTCCTCGGCGAGCTGGGACCCGGTGACCCGGATGCAGCACGTGGACCTGTTCACCTGGCTGCGCGGGGACATCCTGGTCAAGGCGGACAAGGTGACGATGGCGAACTCGCTGGAGCTGCGGGTGCCGTTCCTGGACAACGAGGTGTTCCGCGTCGCCAGCGGCATCCCGCTGGACCAGAAGATCACCCCGGAGACCACGAAGTACGCGCTGCGCCAGGCGATGAAGCAGGTCGTGCCCGCGCACGTGCTCAACCGCCGCAAGCTGGGCTTCCCGGTGCCGATCCGGCACTGGCTGCGCGACGAGATGCACGACTGGGCGCGCAACATCATCCAGCAGTCGCAGACCGAGCGGCTGCTGAACAAGACCGCGATCCTGCAGCTGCTGGAGGAGCACCGGTCCGGGGTGTTGGACCACAGCCGCCGGTTGTGGGCGCTGCTGGTGTTCATGATCTGGCACGGCATCTTCGTCGAGGGACGGCTGTCCCCCGAGGTCCCGGAGCCGTACTACCCGGTCAAGCTCTGACCGCGCGACAACGTCGAACGGCCGCTCCCTCCCACCGGGAAGGAGCGCCCGTTCCGCTTCGCGCGGGTCAGCTCAGCTTGGCCCCGGCGTGCAGCGCGACACCGGAGTTCGCGGGCACCGAGGTCGTCAGCCAGCCGTCCTCGTTGACGTCCACGGTGCCGCCGGTGCAGGACCCGTCCTGCAGCGAACCGGACATCACGTCGCAGTAGGTCCCGGCGGGCAACGAGGTCTGGAACGGCTGCTGCTCGATCGCCGCGTCCTCGCGGTTGAGCACCACGAACCCGGCGTCACCGCGGCCGAACGCGACCCGGCCGGCCCCGTCGTCCCACCAGTTCGTCAGCTCCGCGCCCTGCACCTCGCGGTGGAACCCGGCCATGCCGGCGATGATCGGCCGCGCGTGCTCGCACACCCACGCCTGGTCGGAGCAGCTCGCCGGGCTGGTGCGGCCCTCGGAGTCGGCGGGCGGGCCGGCGTCCGGGTCGTCGAAGGCGAACCCGGAGATCAGCTGCGGGGTGCCGTACGGGAAGGCGAGCATGAACGCGTTCGCCAGGTCGTAGGCGGTGCCGTCCTTGTAGGTGAGCGTCGGCTCGCTGCGCTGGGTGTCGTGGTTGTCGATGAACACCACGGCCTGCTCGCTGGGCAGCGTCATGTGGTCGGCCACGTCCTTGAGACCGGCGAGCGAACCGTTCTTGAAGGCCTCGCTGACCTCGTGGTGGTAGGCGAACTCGGTGACGTCTCCGTTGCCGGCGTACTCCCCGGCCGAGGTGGCCTGGTCGGCGATGACCTCCTGGAACACGTACGGCCGCGCACCGGTGCCGGGCACCTCGTCCAGCCCGTCGAAGATCGCGCCGACGTCCTCCGGCGGCATGTGCTTGACGCCGTCGACGCGGAAACCGGAGACGCCGAGGCTGATCAGGTCGTTCAGGTAGGCCTTCTCGGCGGAGCGCACGTAGTCCGACTCGGTCGCGAGGTCGGAGAGCCCGACGAGCTCGCAGTTGCGGACCTCGCCCTTGTCGTCGTAGTTCGCGATGTCGCGGCGGCAGTCGTGGAAGTCGGCGTCGCTGTACAGGCCCGGGTACACGTACTTCTCGTGCGTGGTGCCCGCGCTGCCGATCGCGTCGCTGGCGGCCATGTGGTTGACCACCGCGTCGGCGTAGATCTGCACCCCGGCGTCGTTGCAGGCGGAGACCATGGCCGCGAACTGCTCGCGGTTCCCGCGCCTGCTCTCCAGCTGGTAGCTCACCGGCTGGTAGTCCTGGTACCAGGGGTGGTCCTCGCCGTCGAGGCGCACGTGCTCCTGCGGCGGGGACACCTGGACGGCGCCGAAGCCCTTCGGTCCGAGGGTGCTGCGGCACTCCTGCGCGATGGAGTCCCAGGGCCACTGGAACAGCTGCACGATCGGTCCGGCCACGGGTGCCGCGGCCGGTTCGGGGGCGGCGGGAGCTGTCATGGCCCCGGCCGCGGGCACGACGGACGTGGCGGCGAGCGCCACCGCTAGGGCGTATGCGGGTAGAGGCATCGGGCAACTTTCTCGATTGAGTACTTGCCCGTCGATCACAGGTTCTTTCCCGCGTCCAGTCAATGCGCCATTGGCACCAGCGCTGACCTGCCCGTTCACCCGGAACGGCGGTGCCGCGCGCGTTCCACCGCAGGTCACCGCGAACGTCGCGGAGCTTGGCGGACACACCTCGCCGGGAACGTGACCCGCGCTACTCGCGACCGGTGGCCGCGAACCGCACCGCGCCCCCGGCGGAGAATGCGGGCATGCGCGATGTGGAGATCCGGGAAGGCACCATCCGGCTGGGCCAGCTGCTGAAGCTGGCGGGCCTCGCCGAGCACGGCGCCGACGCGAAGGCCCTGCTGGAAGAGGGCGAGGTACTGGTCAACGACGAGGTCGAGACCCGGCGCGGCCGCCAGCTCGCCCCGGGAGACCTGGTCGCCCTCGGCGACGAGGAGGTGCGGGTCGTCGTGACCCCCTGACGGCACGCGAACGGGCCGGCTCCTGCGCGGGCGCGGGGCCGTTCGGAGTTCGGGTCAGTGGAACGAGTCGCCGCAGGCGCAGGAGCCGCCCGCGTTCGGGTTGTCGATCGTGAAGCCCTGCTTCTCGATGGTGTCCACGAAGTCGATCACCGCGCCCTCCACGTACGGGGCGCTCATCCGGTCGACGACCACGTCGAGGCCCTCGAAGCCGCGCCGCGCGTCGCCGTCCAGCGAGCGCTCGTCGAAGAACAGCTGGTAGCGCAGGCCGGCGCAGCCACCGGGCTGGACGGCGATGCGCAGGTGCATGTCATCGCGGCCCTCCTGCTCCAGCAGCGCCTTCGCCTTCTGCGCCGCGGAGTCGGTCAGGGTGACACCGTGCGAGGGCGCCTCGCTCTCAGTCGTCGTCTGGGCGGTCATGACTCTCCCTAGAGGTCTCGCTCGTCCGCTTCCGGCGTGACGTCCAACGTCGGCGCCGACCCGAGGTATTCCCCGCCGGGGAGGGGCGACTCGGGAGGCGAGTCGTGTTGGTCTACCAGCCTCCATGGTGGCACAGACCGCGCGCGGAACCACGTGAACGTCCTCGCACCCGCACGCGTCCGGCCCGGCGCTTCCCCGAACACGCGGTCACGTGCGCCCGGCCGAGTGGCGTCGAATACCCTGGAGGGGTGAGGTTCCTTCGCCGCAGCAGCGCTGAGCAGACCGCGACCGACGACGCTTCCACCGAGAGCGCCCAGGTCGCGCCGGAACCCGCCCGCGACCGCACTCCCGGCAAGGGCCGTCCCACGCCGAAGCGGCGCGAGGCCGAGACCCGCCGCCGCGGCCCGGTCGCGCCGCCGCCGAAGACGCAGCGCGAGGCGATGAAGCGCGCCCGCGGCAACAAGGACGAGCGCCGCAAGGCCGCGCGGGAACGCCGCGAGCGCATGATGGCCGGCGACGACCGCTACCTGATGCCGCGCGACCGCGGGCCCGTGCGCGCGTACGTGCGCGACATCGTCGACACCCGCAGGCACATGATGGGCATGTTCATGCCGCTGGTGCTGGTCGTGTTCGTGACCACGCTCGTGCAGAACGTGCTCGTGCAGCAGTACGCCACCCTGGTGTGCCTGGTGCTGCTGCTGACGATGCTGTTCGAGGGCACGCTGCTGGGCCGCGCCGTGAACAAGCGGGTGCGCGCGAAGTTCCCGGACGCCACCGAGCGGCCGCTGTCGCTGGGCTGGTACGCGTTCACCCGGGCCATGCAGCTGCGCAGGCTGCGCGTGCCGCGGCCGCGGCTCACCCCGAAGGACTTCCACAAGATCGGCTGATCCCGGCCCCCGCTGGACGCCGCGGCGGACCTCGATCGCCCCGCATTCCGCCGGATGCCGCCGGGTCCGCGCGCGGCATAGGGTCCGGGCATGGAGTTTCGACGCCTCGGCAACAGCGGTCTGTCCATCAGCGAGATCGCGTACGGCAACTGGCTCACCCACGGCTCCCAGGTCGAGGAGGACGCCGCGCACGCCTGCGTGCGGGCCGCCCTCGACGCGGGCATCACCACCTTCGACACCGCCGACGTCTACGCCCGGACCCGCGCCGAATCGGTGCTCGGCCGGGCGCTGGCCGGGCAGCGCCGGGAAGGGCTGGAGATCTTCACGAAGGTCTACTTCCCCACCGGTGAGGGCCCCAACGATCGCGGTCTCGGTCGCAAGCACATCATCGAGTCCTGCAATGCCTCGCTGCGCCGGTTGCAGACCGACTACGTCGACCTCTACCAGGCCCACCGGTTCGACCCGTCGGTGCCGCTGGAGGAGACGATGACCGCCTTCGCCGACCTGGTGCGGCAGGGCAAGGCGCTCTACATCGGCGTCTCCGAGTGGTCCGCCGAGCAGCTCACCCGCGGCGCCGAGCTGGCCCGCGAGCTGTCGGTGCCGCTGATCTCTAACCAGCCGGAGTACTCGATGCTGTGGCGCGTCATCGAATCCCAGGTGGTGCCGGTCAGCGAGCGCGAAGGAATCGGGCAGATCGTGTTCTCCCCGATCGCGCAGGGCGTGCTCACCGGCAAGTACCTGCCGGGGCAGCAGCCGCCCGCGGGCTCCCGCGCCACCGACGAGGGCGGCGGCGCGAAGATGATCTCGCGGTGGATGCGGGACGACGTGCTCTCCGCGGTCCAGCGGCTGCAGCCGGTCGCCTCCGACCTGGGCCTGTCCACCGCGCAGCTCGCCATCGCGTGGGTGCTGCAGAACCCGAACGTGTCGGCGGCGATCGTCGGCGCGTCCCGGCCCGAGCAGGTCGCCGACAACGTCGCGGCCTCCGGCGTGGAGCTCGGCGCGGACGTGCTGGACCGCATCGACGAGGTGCTCGGCGACCTGGTCACCGCGGACCCGCGGGAAACCCGCTCCTGAGCGGACCCGGGCCCGGGGGGGGGGGGGGGGGCCGCGCGCGGGGGGGGGGGGGGCGGGCGGCGGGGGGGCCGGCCGGGCCCCCGGGCGGAGCGCCGCCCCCCC
>NZ_JAIUJZ010000002.1:0-13662 GCF_020176775.1 Saccharopolyspora sp. 6M | reverse complement strand
CCCGGTGGGGGGCGGCGCCGGGGCCCCCGGGCCCCGGGGGAAACCCCCCCCCTGCGGGGCCCGGCCCCCCCCCCCCCCCCCGCGGGCCCGGGTACGGTTCCCGCAGTCGTTCACCCGATCGCAGGAGGTGCACCGGTGGCCGCGTCCGCACGCACCCTGGTGCTCGGCGGGGCCCGCTCCGGGAAGTCCGCGCACGCGGAGGGCCTGCTCGGCGCCGAGGAGCCCGTCACCTACGTCGCGACCTCCCGGCACGACCCCGGCGACGCCGAGTGGACCGAGCGGATCGCCGCGCACGTCGTCCGCAGGCCTGCGACCTGGACGACCGCCGAAGCCGGCGACCCCGCGACGCTGCTGGAACTGCTGCGCGGCGCTCCCGCGGACGGCCCCGCGCTGCTGGTGGACGACCTCGCGACCTGGCTGACCGGGGTGCTCGACGACGCGGGCGCCTGGGACCGCGACCCGGCGGCGCTCGACGCGGTCGCGGCCCGCTGCACCGCGCTCGTCGAGGCCGTCGCGGGCTGCGCGGCCCGGCTGGTGCTGGTGTCCGCGGAGGTCGGGCTCGGAATCGTGCCCGCCACGAGTTCTGGAAGACTTTTCCGCGACCGGCTCGGCGAGCTCAACGCGCGGCTCGCCGACCGCTGCGACGCAGTGCTGCTGCTCGTCGCGGGAGTCCCGCTCCGGTTGCGCTGACCACCCGCCCCTACCCCGGAGGTAACCCTTGTCCACCGCACCCGAGAACACCCCGGTCCGGTTCGGCGCCGTGCCGCCGCCGGACGAGCAGGCGCGGCGGCAAGCGGTGGCCCGGCAGGAGCAGCTGACCAAACCGGCCGGTTCGCTCGGAAGGCTGGAAGAGCTCGGGGTGTGGGTCGCGGGACGTCAGGGCAGTTGCCCGCCGCGCCCCTTCGAACGCGCCCGGGTGGTGATCTTCGCCGGGGACCACGGCGTCGCCGAGCACGGCGTGTCCGCCTATCCCGCCGAGGTCACCGGCCAGATGGTGCGCAACTTCCTCGACGGCGGTGCCGCGGTGAACGCGCTGGCCAGGGCGAACGGCGCCACCGTGCGCGTGCTGGACGTGGCGGTGAACGCCGACACCCCGCCCGCGGTGTCCGGGCGCAAGATCCGCCGCGGTTCCGGGGCCATCGACCGCGAGGACGCGCTCACCGCGGACGAGGCGCGGGACGCGGTCGAACTGGGCAAGGCCGTCGCCGACGAGGAGATCGATTCCGGCGCGGACCTGCTCATCGCCGGTGACATGGGCATCGGCAACACCACCCCGGCCGCGGTGCTCATCGCCGCGCTCACCGGCATCGAGCCGGTGGCGGTGGTCGGGCGCGGCACCGGGATCGACGACAACGCGTGGATGCGCAAGACCGCCGCGATCCGGGACGCGCTGCGCCGGGCCCGCCCGGTGCTCGACGACCCGGTGGCGCTGCTGCGCACCAGCGGCGGCGCGGACATCGCCGCGCTCGCCGGGTTCCTCGCGCAGGCCGCGGTGCGCCGGACGCCGGTGCTGCTGGACGGCGTCGTCGTCGGCGCCGCCGCGATGGTCGCCGAGGAACTCACGCCCGGTGCCCGCCAGTGGTGGCTGGCGGGGCACCGCACCGCCGAGCCGGGCGGGACGCTGGTGCTCGAACACCTCGATCTGAGCCCGATCCTCGACCTGGAGATGCGCCTCGGGGAGGGCTCCGGGGCCGTCACCGCGCTGCCGGTGCTGTCGGCCGCGGTGCGCGTGCTGGCGGAGATGGCGACGTTCGGCGAGGCGGGCGTCGGCGGCCCCACCTCCGCCGAGGCCATCGGCCCCGACCCGGAGGACCAGGAGCTGTGACCTGCCCCGGAACGGCCGCGGCCCGATGAACGGGCTGCTGCTGGCGGTGTCCTGGCTGACGGTGCTGCCGCTGCCCGCCCGCGAGGTCGACGACCGCGCCTGCCGCCAGGCCATCGCGCTCGCCCCGCTGGTGGGCGCGCTGGTCGGCGGGTTCGGCGCGGTGCTGCTGTGGGCGCTGACGGCGCTCGGCGCGCCGGGACTGCTGGCCGGGCTGCTCACCGTGGCGGCGCTGGTGCTGGTCACCCGGGGCATGCACGTGGACGGGCTGGCCGACACCGTCGACGGCCTCGGCTGCTACGGCCCGCCGGAGCGGGCGCTGGCGGTGATGCGCGACGGCGGCGCCGGCCCGTTCGCGGTGGTCGCGCTGATCATCGCGGTGGGCGTGCAGGCGGCGGCGCTCGCCGAGCTCGCCGCGTCCGGGCGCTGGGCGGTGGTAGTGCTGGCGTGCGCGGCGGGCCGGGGTGCGTTCGTGCTCTGCTGCCGCCGCGGGTTGCCGGCCGCGCGACCGGAGGGCATGGGCGCGCTGGTCGCGGGGACCCAGCCGTGGTGGCTGGTCGCCTGCTGGTGGGCCGGGCTGCTGGCCGGGGGCGCGCTCGCGGCGTCCTGGTCGGGGGCGGCCGCGGTGCTGCTGGCCTGCGTGGTGCTGCTCGGGTTCACCGCGCACGTGCGGCGGCGCTTCGGCGGCATCACCGGCGACGTGCTCGGGGCGGGCGCCGAGCTCACCACCACCCTGGTGCTGGCGGTCTCCGTGCTCGGCTGACGCGTCAACCACCGGCGACCGAGGGGATGACGCGGACCTCGGTCCCGTCCCGCACCTCCGATCCGGCGCCGTCCAGCCACCGGCATTCCTCCCCGTCGAGGTAGAAGTTGACGTGGCGCCGCAGCCCGCGGCTCTCGTCCCGCAGCCGCCGCTCCAGCGCCGGGTGCCGGGCCGCGACCACGTCCAGCACCCCCGCCAGCGTGGCCTCCCCCGGTTCGACCTCCAGCCGCTGCCGCCCGCCCGCGTGCTCGCGCAGCAGCAGCGGCAGCACCAACGTCACCCGCACCGCCACCACCTCACCAGCTCATCGCGCGCAGCGAGAGCACGTCGGGCAGGTGCGCGGCGATCCGCTCCCAGCGGTCCCCGTCGTCGCCGCCCGCGTACACCTCGCCGCTGCGGGAGCCGAAGTACACCCCGGCCGGGTCGGCGTCGTCGGTGCACAGCGCATCGCGCATCACCGCGGACCAGAACCGGTCGGGCAACCCCTCGGACAGCCCGGTCCAGGTCTCCCCCGCGTCCTCGCTGCGGTACACGCGGCAGCGCCCGCCCGGCGGGTAGCGCGTCGCGTCGGCGGTCAGCGGGAACCCGAACACCACGTCCGGGCGGTGCGGGTGGGTCACGATCGGGAAGCCGAAGTCGCTGGGCAGCCCGTCGGCGATGGAGCGCCAGCTCGCCGCCCCGTCGTCGCTGCGGTACACGCCGTGGTGGTTCTGCAGGAAGAACCGCTCCGGCTCCGCGGGGTGCTGGGCGATCTTGTGCACGCACTGGCCGAACTCGGGGTACTCGTCCGGCAGGAAGTACGCCCTGATGCCCCGGTTGCTCGCCTGCCAGCTGTCCCCGCCGTCCTCGGTGCGGTAGACGCCGCCCGCCGACATCGCCACCACCACCCGGTCCGGGTCGTGCGGGTGCGCGAGCACGGTGTGCACCGCCTGCCCGCCGAACCCGGGCTCCCAGCGCTCCCGGTGCGGGTGGCCCCACAGCCCGCGGACCAGCTGGAACGTCCGCCCGCGGTCTTCGGATCGGAACAGCGCGGACGGCTCACCGCCCGCGTGCACGACCTCCGGGTGGTCGGCGGGACCCGGCGCGAGCTGCCACACCCGTTCCAGCGCGACCCCGGTGTCGGCGGGGAACGCGATCGGCGCCACCTCCGGTTCCTGCCAGGTGGCGCCGAGGTCGTCGCTGGTGACCACGCTCGGCCCGAAGTGCGTGCTGGAGGCGCCGACGAGCAGCCGGGGCGCACCGCGGGTGTCGGCGGCGACGGCGTAGATCTCCGCCATCGGCAGGTGTGGCCCGGTGACTTCCCAGTCCCCGCGGTGGCGGTGCGCCAGCCACAATCCCTTGCGGGTGCCGATCAGCAGGAGCACTCGGTTCGACATCTTCGCCCCCTTGACGTGGTCCACGTCATCGGAAGCTACGCCGGGGCACCGACAACCCGCCCGGGCCGAAAGCAAGGCGCCCCCTCGATTTCGCCGGGACGAGGGGGCGCCGAGCAGGGGGTTCGGTCAGGCGAGCGGGACCATCCAGCCGTGCCGGTCGGGCGCGGTGCCCTGCTGGATGGCGGTGAGCCGCTCGCGCAGCTTCATCGTCACCGCACCGGCCTTGCCGTCGGCGACGGTGAACTCGCCGTCCTGGTGCTTCACGTGCCCGACGGGGGTGATCACCGCGGCGGTGCCGCAGGCGAACACCTCGGTGAGCTCACCGGAGCGGGCGCGCTTCTCCCACTCGTCGGTGGTGATCCGCCGCTCCTCGACGGCCAGGCCCAGGTCGGCGCCGAGCTCCAGCACCGAGGACCGGGTGACGCCGGGCAGCAGGCTGCCGGACAGCTCCGGGGTGACCAGCCGGGCGTCCGCGCCGGAGCCGAAGACGAAGAACAGGTTCATCCCGCCCATCTCCTCGACGGCGCGCCGCTCCACCGCGTCCAGCCACACCACCTGGTCGCAGCCGTTCTCCACGGCCTGCGCCTGCGCGGCGAACGAGGCCGCGTAGTTGCCCGCGAACTTCGCCGCCCCGGTTCCGCCGGGCGCGGCCCGCACGTACTCGTGGCCCAGCCACACCGTGACCGGCTTGACGCCACCGGAGAAGTAGGAGCCGGCGGGCGAGGCGAGCACCAGGTACAGGTACTCGCTGGCCGGGCGGTTCACGCCGAGGCTGACCTCGGTGGAGATCATGAACGGCCGCAGGTACAGCGAACTCTCCCCCGCTTCCGGCACCCAGGCGCGGTCGACGTCGACGAGCTCGCGCAGCGAGTCCAGGAACACCTGCTCCGGCAGCTCCGGCATCGCGATGCGCTGCGCCGAGCGCTGGAACCGGCGCGCGTTCTGCTCCGGGCGGAACGCGGAGATCGCGCCGTCGGGCTGCCGGTAGGCCTTCAGCCCCTCGAAGATCGCCTGCGCGTAGTGCAGCACCGTCGTCGCCGGGTCGAGCTGCAGCGGGTGGTAGGCCTCGACCTTCGCGTCGTACCAGCCGCGCTCGGTGGAGTACCGCACCGTCGCCATGTGGTCGGTGAAGAACTTCCCGAAGCCGGGATTCGCCAGTACGTCCGCGCGGTGCGCCTCGGTGGCGGGATGCGAACTGGGAATCCGGGAGAACGAGAGTTCTGTCATGCCCGTACCGTATCGCGCGCCTCGGAACAGTGGAAACCGGTGTGTCATCGGTCGGTCCTCCTAGTGTCGGAGGCTGCCCGAACCCGTTCCAGGCGGTCTTCCCGGAGACGTACCGGTGATCCGTTCGGACCTCTATGATGAGGCCATGGGTGACCAGGAGAACCTGCCGGTGACGGGACCGACGACGGTCCAGCAGGACACGCTCGCGGCCGCGCTCGGCCTGCTGCTGCCGCTGGGCGGCGGGCTGCTCGTGCTGTGGGGGTACGCCTGGCTGGGCTGGTTCGGCGCGATCGTCGGCGGCGCGGGCGTCGCCTGGTGGGGCTTCTGGTGGTACGGCAAGCACAAGACGCTGTTCCCGAAGGACCTGCGCGGTGGCCAGGTCGGCGGGTTGGCGGCGCTCACCGCCGTGTTCGGCCTGTTCTTCTTCCTCGCGCTGGCCTGACCGGCGGGTTCAGCGCACCAGCTCGGCGGGCAGCGAGGGCAGCGCCCACCCGGGATCGGGCCGGGCGTCGCAGTGGCTGCCGTCGAACGGGAACAGCTCCCGTTCGGCGAGGTCCGCCATCCGCTCCCCCTCCGCGCGCAGCCGGTCGAGCCGCCGCTGGTCGATGCGGCCGGCGGCCAGCGCGGAGGCGAGCTCGTCCTCGTCCTTCCACGACCACTTCCCGCCGGGGAACACCTCCAGGTCGAGCACCCCGTCCACCCGGTTGACGCCGGTGGCGTCCCGCCCCAGCGGCACCTCCAGGTTCACGTACCAGTTGCGGAAGCTGCCGTCGGCTTCGAAGAACCACCACACCGAGGACCACTGCTCGGCGAACACCAACCGCAGCGTGGCCGTCGTGCGCCACACCGACAGCGCGGGCACCCGGGTGCCGGAGAACCGCTCGTGCAGCGGCAGCTCCCGCGGGGTGCGCCCGTCCGGCGAGGTGGTGATGCGGATCGGCGTTCCCGGCAGCACCCAGCACAGCAACCGGTCCGGCCGATCGTCGACCACCCGCGCCGGGTGCACGGTGCCGAGCGAACCGTCGAGGCGCCAGAAGCGGTAGAGGATGTCCGAGCCGGGCTCCCACCGGTCCGCGGGGTCCGGCCGAGCACCACGTTCGGGACCGCGTTCGAGCATGCCGACCTCAACTCCAGCGCCGAGAGACCAGGCCCGCCAGCAGCGGACCCGCGATGACCACCACGAGAGTTCCGAGCATCGCATGGACGGGCATGCTCATGGCCAGGATCACGGCCAATCCCATCCCCAGGCACGCGGACCGCATCCGCCACACCTGGTCGTCCGCGAGCAGCACCCGCGCGGCGGCGTTGGCCAGCGCGTGGTGCACCAGCAGGCAGCAGGAGGCGAAGGCCATCGCGGCGACCGGCTGCACCAGCAGCGCCACCACCGCGGCGGCGACGCCCGCGCACAGGTCCAGCAGGTACGGGGTGCCCGCGCGGCTCGTCCGGCCGAGCACCGCGGGCAGGTCCTGGTCGCGCTGGACGGCGAGCGCCGTGGAGCGCAGCGATTCGAGGATCCCCAGCAGCACCGGGAACAGCGCCAACCCCACCGCGGTGCCGACCAGCGGCCGCAACCCGCCGCCCGCGGCCGCGTCCATCGCGTCGAGCACCGGCTGCCCGGACAGCGCGAGCCGGGCCGGGCCGAGCTGGTGCAGCAGCGCCGTCGACAGCAGCAGCACCGCCGCGCCGGTCACCACCAGCGCGGCGATCACGGCCCACTTCACGACCTTGCCGCGGTAGCGGTCCTGCTCGTGGGCCGGGGCGGTGAGCCGCTCGAAGCCGAGGAAGCCGAAGAACAGCACCCCGGCCGCGCCGGTGATGCCGATGGCCCCGTCGCCCCGCGGCGGACCGACCGGTAGGCCCGCGGGCGGTTCGATCGCGAAGCACACCGCCACGACCAGCCCCACCACGACCAGCGCGAGCAGCAGCCACACCCAGGCCGCGGCGCCGCGGATGCGCAGCCCCGCGGTGGCCGCCAGCACGACGAACAGCACGATCGCCGCGGCGATCGCGGGCGGCGCGGCGGGCATCGCGTGCTGGACGATGACCTCCGCGACCGCGGCCAGGGCGGCGACCTGCCCGGCGAGCGCGGTGGCGGCACCGAACCGCGCGGGCAGCACGCCGAGCCGCGCCCGGATGCACGCGTAGCCGGCGCCGGGGCCGCGGTAGCTGGCGGACTGGTGCGCCGAGGCCAGCGCGCAGCACGCGACCGCCACCAGCACCAGCGGGATCGCGAGCGGCACCAGCCGCCCGGCGGCGAGGGTGGCGGGGGCGATGCCGACGAACAGGCCTGCGCCGAGCATGCCGCCGAGCGCCAGCGGCAGCGCCGATCCGAGCGACCGCCGAGGTCCGCCCGCGGCGGGACCCGCACCGGTTGCCGCCTGCTGCTCCGCGACCTGTTGCCCCACTCGTCCACCTTTGCAGAACGCGGTCCCCACCGGCAGCCGCCTGCCGGTCGACGCCGACCGGGCACGCCCGCGGCGGCGGCCCGGCGGGCGCCGCGCGGCCGGTCGCGCCCGGGTCCGCGGCGGCCCAGCCTACGCACCGGCACCGGCCCGTCCCGGTGCGCTTTCCCACCGGACCGCGCCGACGCGCTCCCGCGCGGGAAAACCGCTGGCGATGATCGGCGCAGCGCTAAGCTCGGACCTACGGCGCGGCCGGTCGCACCGCGACCGCCTGTCGGACCCACCGCGGCCCGCCCGATCTACAGTGGCGGTCGCGGGACGGCCTCCGACCAGGTCAGGCCCGCCGGGGACAGTCCCTACGTCCGAGATCCCCATCGACGGCGACACCGCCCGGAGGAAACACACGTGAGCACGCCGAAACTCGCCCTCACCGACACCAAAGCCGCGAAACTCACCGCGGACGTCCTGGTCATCGGCACCATCGCCGGTGCGGACGGCCCGGAGATCGCACCGGGCGGCGAGGAGGTGGCCGCGGCCTTCGACGGCGACCTGGCGAAGGTGCTCGCGACCCTCGGCGCCAGCGGCAAGGCCGAGGAGGTCGTGAAGCTGCCCGCGGGTTCCGGGCTGCGCGCGGACGTGCTGCTGGCCGTCGGGCTCGGCAAGGTCACCGGCGACTCCCCCACCGGCGAGCAGGTGCGCCGCGCCGCCGGTGCCGCGGCCCGCGCGCTGAGCGGTGTCGCGCACGCCGCGACCACGCTGGGCGCGCTGGACCTGGGCGCCGCGGTGCAGGGCACCGTGCTGGGCGCCTACTCGTTCCGCAAGTACAAGTCCGAGCCGGGCGACGACCCGGTGAACCAGGTCGACCTGGTCGTGCCGGACGCGAAGGACGACGCCGCCAAGCACGCGCTCAAGGGCGGCACCGCCATCGGCGAGTCCGTCACCATCGCCCGGGACCTGATCAACACCCCGCCGAACGACCTGTACCCGGGGTCCTTCGCCGACCGGGCGAGCGAGCTGGCCCGGTCCGCGGGGCTGGAGGTCGAGGTGCTCGACGAGGCGGCCCTGCGCAAGGGCGGCTACGGCGGCATCCTCGGCGTCGGCGCCGGTTCGAGCCGCCCGCCGCGCCTGGTCCGGCTGCGGCACAAGGGCCCGAAGGCGGCGAAGAAGGTCGCGCTGGTCGGCAAGGGCGTCACCTTCGACACCGGCGGCATCTCGCTGAAGCCGGCCGCCTCGATGGACGAGATGACCTCGGACATGTCCGGCGCCGCCGCGGTGATCGCCACGATGGTGCTGGTCTCGAAGCTGAACTACCCGCTGGACGTGACCGCCACCGTGCCGATGGTGGAGAACATGCCCTCCGGCACCGCGTACCGGCCCGGCGACGTGCTGAGCATGTACGGCGGCAAGACGGTCGAGGTCCTCAACACCGACGCCGAGGGCAGGCTGATCCTGGCCGACGCGATCGTGCGCGCGGGCGAGGACGAGCCGGACTACCTGATCGAGACCTCCACGCTGACCGGCGCGCAGGTGGTGGCGCTGGGCAAGCGCACCCCCGCCGTGATGGGCGACGAGGACTTCCGCGACCGCGTCGCGAAGCTCTCGCAGGCCACCGGTGAGGGCGCCTGGCCGATGCCGCTGCCCGAGGAGCTGCGCGGCGACCTGGACTCGAAGCTCGCCGACCTGGCGAACGTGGCCGGGCACCGCTGGGGCGGCATGCTCACCGCGGGCCTGTTCCTGAAGGAGTTCGTCCGCGACGGGCTGCCGTGGGCGCACATCGACGTGGCCGGCCCGGCGTACAACACGAACTCGCCGCACGGCTACACCGCGAAGGGCGGCACCGGTGTTCCGGTGCGCACGATCGCGGCGGTGCTCGCCGACATCGCCGAGAACGGCTGACGAAGGACTCCCGGACGGGGCGCCGAGTGCGCTCGGCGGGCCGTTCGCCGTCCGCGCCACGTGCGGGAACGGCTGTGAGCCGCGTCTCAAAGGGATCACCACGGCCCTGCCCCGCGATGCCAGGATGGGGTGGTGAGCGAAACGAGCGAGCAGCAGCCGACCACCCCCGGGCCTGCGCGGCACGGTTTCGCGGTCGAAGTGGTGTGGACCGGCAACACCGGTGCGGGCACCAGCAGCTACCGCAGCTACGAGCGCACCCACGAGGTCCGCTCGGCGGGCAAGAGCACCATCGAGGCCTCCGCGGACCCGGCGTTCCTCGGCGACGCCGACCGGTACAACCCGGAGGAGCTGCTCATCGCGTCCCTGTCGCAGTGCCACATGCTGTGGTTCCTGCACCTGGCCGCGGAGTGCGGCGTGGTGGTGGTCGGCTACCACGACCACGCGCAGGGCGAGCTCGCGGAGAACGCCGACGGTTCGGGGCAGTTCCGGGAAGTGGTGCTCCAGCCGGAGGTCGCGGTCGAGGACCTGGCCAGCGTGGACGCCGCGGAAGCGCTGCACGAGCGCGCGCACGAGCTCTGCTACATCTCGAAGTCGGTGAACTTCCCGGTGCGGCTGACCCCGTCCACCCGGGTCGCGAACTGACGCGTCAGCCCAGGTCGCGGCGGCGCTGCCGGTCCCGCAACACCCGCTGCCGGGCCTGGTAGTCCCGCATCCGCTGCGGGTAGCCGAGTTTGGCCACCTCGTAGCAGGGCATTCCCTGCTTGCGGGCGAAGCGGAACGCCGCTTCCGGTCCCGCGACGCGGCGCCGGGTCCACTCCCCGTCGTGCGCGACGAGCAGCACCGTGGTCTCGGTGACGGTGGTGCGGGGTTCGACGAAGGCTTCGACGCCGTGGCGCTGCTGCGCCCAGGTCCGCAGGTGATCGGTGTCCCGCGAGTCGGCCGGACGACCCGTGGTGCGCCGTCGCCGAAAACGATCGAACAGACCCACGGCATTCGCCTCCCCGCGCGCTGGAAGCCGGCCGCGGATTCGATTCACCTGCGCGCGGCCGCACTCGGAGACACCTCCGGAAAACCGGTGCTCCCGTTCGCGATGATGCCACCGGGCGCCTGTGACGAAGCTGAGAATCGGAAAAAACGATTCAGTGGGATCGGGCACGTTCGCGCGATCAGAGCGAGCCCACGTCGCGTCGTCCCAACGGGTGGTGACAAGATGGCTGCCAGGTGTTCCGCGCCTCGCGCGACAGCCGGGCCGGGCGGCACCTCAGCGATTCAACGATGGCTGTCGAGGAGTGCGAAGTGACCGACACGTCCGCCGATCTGGTCATTCTCGGCGGCGGTTCGGGCGGCTACGCCTGCGCTTTCCGCGCGGCTGAGCTGGGCCTGTCCGTCGTCCTCATCGAAAAGGACAAGCTCGGGGGAACCTGCTTGCACCGCGGGTGCATTCCCACGAAGGCTCTCCTGCACGCCGCGGAGGTCGCCGACTCCGCGCGCGACGGCGACCAGTTCGGGGTGAAGACCTCGCTGGAGGGCATCGACATCGCGGGGGTGAACTCCTACAAGGACGGTGTCGTCGGCAAGCTCTACAAGGGCCTGCAGGGCCTGGCCAAGGCGCACAAGGTGACGCTGGTCGACGGCGCGGGCACGCTCGTCGACAAGAACACCGTCGAGGTCGACGGCACCCGCTACACCGGCAAGAACGTCGTGCTGGCCACCGGCTCGTACTCCAAGTCGCTGCCCGGCCTGGAGCTCGGCGGCCGCGTCATCGCCAGCGAGCAGGCGCTGAACCTGGACTTCGTGCCGGAGAAGGTCGTCGTGCTCGGCGGCGGCGTGATCGGCGTGGAGTTCGCGAGCGTGTGGCGCTCCTTCGGCGCCGAGGTCACCATCGTCGAGGCCCTGCCGCACCTGGTGCCGAACGAGGACGAGTTCGCCTCCAAGCAGCTGGAGCGCGCGTTCCGCAAGCGCGGCATCAAGTTCAAGACCGGCGTCAAGTTCACCGGCGCCACCCAGACCGACTCCGGCGTCTCGGTGAGCCTGGAGAACGGCGACCAGCTCGACGCGGACGTGCTGCTGGTGGCCGTCGGCCGCGGCCCGAACACCGCGGGCCACGGCTACGAGGAGGCCGGGATCCAGCTGGAGCGCGGCTTCGTCGTCGCCGACGAGCGGCTGCGCACCAGCCTGCCGGGCGTGTACGCGGTCGGCGACATCGTGCCCGGCCTGCAGCTCGCGCACCGCGGCTTCCAGCAGGGCATCTTCGTGGCCGAGGAGATCGCGGGCCAGAACCCGCAGGCGATCGACGAGGCGGGCATCCCGCGCGTCACCTACAGCCACCCCGAGGTCGCCTCGGTGGGCCTGACCGAGAGCGCCGCCAAGGAGCAGTACGGCTCGGTGCAGACCTTCACCTACGACCTCGCAGGCAACGGCAAGAGCCAGATCCTCAAGACGGCGGGCGCGGTGAAGCTGGTCCGCGCCACCGACGGGCCGGTGCTCGGCCTGCACCTGGTCGGCGACCGGGTCGGCGAGCTCATCGGCGAAGCCCAGTTGATCTACAACTGGGAGGCGCTGCCCGAGGACGTGGCACCGCTGGTGCACGCCCACCCCACGCAGACCGAGGCCCTCGGCGAGGCGCACCTCGCCCTGGCCGGCAAGCCGCTGCACGTCCACGGCTGATCCGGTCCGCTTCCCGCACCAGCACAGCACCCCGCCACACCGCACGAGGAGTCCGCGAGCGATGTCCTTCTCCGTCCAGATGCCCGCGCTAGGCGAAAGCGTCAGCGAGGGCACGATCACCCGGTGGCTCAAGCAGGTCGGCGACACCGTCGAGGTCGACGAGCCCCTGCTGGAGGTCTCCACCGACAAGGTCGACACCGAGATCCCGTCGCCGGTCGCGGGCACGCTGCTGGAGATCGCCGCGGGCGAGGACGACACCGTGGAGGTCGGCGGGAAGCTGGCCGTGATCGGCGAGCAGGGTGCCGCTCCGGCCGCGCCCGCCGCGCCGGAACCGGCTCCCGCCCCGGCCGCCGCGCCCGCTCCGGAACCGAAGCCGGAACCCGCCGGCCAGGCACCGGCCGCGCCGGCCCAGCCCTCTGCTCCGACCCAGCCCGCCGCGCAGCAGCCCGCCGCGCAGCAGTCCGGCCCGTCCGGCAGCACCCCGTACGTGACACCGCTGGTGCGCAAGCTCGCCAACCAGCACGGCATCGACCTGTCCACCATCAAGGGCAGCGGTGTCGGCGGCCGGATCCGCAAGCAGGACGTGCAGGCCGCGGTCGACGCCGCCCAGGCGCAGCCGGCGGCCCCGGCCGCCGCGAAGCCCGCGGCCCCGGGCGCGCAGGCCGCCCCGGCCGAGGAGGCCGAGGCGCTGCGCGGCACCACGCAGCAGATGTCCCGGCTGCGCCAGCTGCTGGCCCGCCGCATGGTCGAGTCGCTGCAGACCGCGGCGCAGCTGACCACGGTGATCGAGGTCGACGTCACCCGCATCGCGAAGCTGCGCCAGCAGGCGAAGGCCTCCTTCGAGGCGGCGGAGGGCGTGAAGCTGTCCTTCCTGCCGTTCTTCGCGAAGGCCGCCGCCGAGGCGCTCAAGCTGCACCCGAAGGTGAACGCCTCGGTCAACGAGGAGAGCAAGGAGATCACCTACCACGCGGCCGAGCACCTCTCGATCGCCGTGGACACCTCGCGCGGACTGGTCTCCCCGGTGATCCACGACGCCGGGGACCTGAACCTCGGCGGCCTGGCCCGCAAGATCTCCGACGTGGCCGAGCGCACCCGGAACAACAAGCTCAAGCCGGACGAGCTCTCCGGGGGCACCTTCACCATCACCAACACCGGCAGCCGCGGCGCGCTGTTCGACACCCCGATCCTGAACCCGCCGCAGGTGGGCATGCTGGGCACGGGCAGCGTCGTGAAGCGTCCCGTGGTGGTCTCCGACGACAACGGCGGCGACACGATCGCGATCCGGTCGATGGTGTACCTGGCGCTGTCCTACGACCACCGGCTGGTCGACGGCGCGGACGCGGCCCGCTTCCTCACCACGCTGAAGCAGCGGCTGGAGGAAGGCGCTTTCGAGGCCGACCTCGGGATCTGATCCGGCTCCGAGCCACGGGGGGGGGCGGGCCCCCGGGGGGGGGGGGGCCCCCCCCCGGGGGCGGCCCGGGGGGCCCCCGGGGGCAACCGGGGGGGGAG
>NZ_JAIUJZ010000001.1:0-6404 GCF_020176775.1 Saccharopolyspora sp. 6M | reverse complement strand
CCCGCGCCCCCCCCCCCCCCCCCGGCCCCCCCCCGCCCCCCCCCCCCCGCGGGGGGGCCCCCCCCGCGGGGGGGGGGCCCCCCCCCCCCCGCGTTCCGGGCCGTTTCTCCGCCGGGCGAAACCTGTCGCGTGCGGAAGATCGTTGCGGGACGATCGGGGGCATGCGCGTGGTAATCGCCGGTTCGTCCGGGTTGATCGGCACGAGTCTCGTCGCGGCGTTGCGGCAGGGCGAGCACGAGGTGCTGCGGCTGGTCCGCCGCCGCCCGGCCGCCCCCGACGAGCACGGCTGGGACCCGGCGAAGGGCGAGCTGGACGAGGCGGCCCTCGCCGGGGCGGACGCGGTGGTGAACCTGTGCGGCGCCGGGATCGCCGACCGCCGCTGGAGCACCGAGCGCAAGGAGCTGCTGGTGTCCTCGCGGGTGCGCCCGACCGTGCTGCTGGCCGAGGCGGTGGCCCGCCACGGCGTGCCCGCGCTGGTCAACGGCTCGGCGGTGGGCTACTACGGCGACACCGGCGACCGGCTGGTGACGGAGTCGACGCCGCCGGGAACCGGTTTCCTCGCCGACCTGTGCCGCCAGTGGGAGGCGGCGACGAGCCCGGCGGTGGACGCGGGCGCCCGGGTCGCGCTCTCGCGCACGGGCCTGGTGGTGGCGCACTCGGGTGGCCTGGTGGGCCGGTTGAAGCCGTTGTTCTCGATGCTGCTGGGCGCGAAGCTCGGCGGCGGGCGACAGTACATGCCGTGGATCTCGCTGGACGACGCGGTGGGTGCGCTGCGGTTCCTGGTGGAGAACTCGGCCGTGTCGGGCCCGGTGAACCTGACCGGCCCGGCGCCGGTGACCAACGCCGAGTTCACCCGCGAGCTGGGGGCGGCGCTGGGCAGGCCCGCGCCGTGGACGGTGCCGGAGTTCGTGCTCCGCGCGGCGTTGGGCGAGGCCGCCGACGAGGCGATGCTGGCCGGGCAGCGGGCGATGCCGGAACGCCTCGACGAGCACGGCTACCCGTTCGCCCACCCCACCTTGGACGCCGCGCTGAACGCGGTGCTCTGAACTCGCCGCGGGTCCGTCCGGGTGGCCGGCGCCACGTGCGCGGGGCGGTCGGCGCTCTGGGTGGGAGCCCGGGCGTAGCCTGGCCCGGTGAGTCGCGCGGAGATGTCATGTCGCGCCTCGACCGATGCGGTCGACGTGCGTGAACTGGGAAGAATCGACTACCTGGACGCCTGGGACCTCCAGCGGGAGCTGGCCACGAGCCGCGCCGAGGAGACCGGCCCGGACTCCCTCCTGCTGCTGGAGCACCCGTCGGTGTACACCGCCGGGAAGCGCACCCAGCCGGAGGACCGGCCGCAGGACGGCACGCCGGTGATCGACGTGGACCGCGGCGGCAAGATCACCTGGCACGGCCCGGGGCAGATCGTGGGCTACCCGATCTTGGGGCTGGCCGACCCGATCGACGTGGTCGACTACGTGCGGCGCCTGGAGCAGGCCCTGATCCGCACCTGCGCCCGCTTCGGCCTGGACACCGGCCGGGTCGAGGGCCGCAGCGGCGTGTGGCTGGCCGCCGACGACGCACGCCCGGAGCGCAAGATCGCCGCGATCGGCATCCGGGTGCAGCGGGGCGTGACCATGCACGGGCTGGAGCTGAACTGCGATCCGGACATGGGCCAGTTCGACCGGATCGTGCCGTGCGGCATCCGGGACGCGGGCGTCACCTCGCTGTCGGCGGAGCTCGGCCGGGACGTCCCGGTCGAGGAGGCGCTGCCGTGGGTGCGCCAGGACGTGCTGGACGCGGTGGACGGCGTGCTGCCGGTGGTGGAGTCGAACATCGCGCGGGTCTCGCCGACCGCCGAGGGCGTGACGCTGGCGCTGGATCCGACCCTGCGCTGACGAACCCCACTCTACTCCTCTAGCATTCCGGAATTACGGACTACTGGAGGAGTAGAAGCATGCCGCTGTCCCGCCGCACCCTGCTGACCGGGCTCACCGCCACCGCCGCCGCGCTCCCGCTGCTCTCGTGCAGCCCCGCCACGGCGCTCGGCGACCGCACCGAAGCCGACCTGAGCACCGCAGACGGCTGGCTCACCTGGATCGCCCAGCACCGCGACCGGCTGGCCCTCGTGCTCACCGACACCACCGGACCGCTCCTCGCGCACCGCGCGGGCAGCCCGCAGCCGCTGGCCTCCGCGGTGAAGGCCGCGCACCTCGCCGCCTACGCCACCGCCGTCGCCGACGGCCGCCTCGACCCCGCCGAACAGGTCCGCGTCGGCGACTGGGAGCGCTACTACGTGCCCACCGACGGCGGCGCACACGTGGCGGCCCTGCAGGAACTGGGCATCCCCACCGACGACACCGGCGCCTGGGCCGCCGACCCGGACCGCCACGTCACGCTGGAGCAACTGGCCACCGCGATGATCGGGCACAGCGACAGCGCCGTGCCCGACCTGCTGCGCGACCGGCTCGGCACCGAGGCCGTGCGCGCCGCCGCGCTCGCCGGGGGCTGGCCCGACGCCGACGTGCGCTCGCTGTGCGCCGAGTACCTGTTCCTGCTGCTGCCGGCCGAAGCCCCCGCGCCCGGCACCCCGCTCCCCCGACGCCGCGAGATCGGCTTCGCGCTGGAGCGCCGCCACCGCGACGAGCAGGCCCTCCGCGACCAGGTGCGGACGCGGCTGCTGGCGCAGGCGCTGCCGGACTGGAACACCCAGCTGGCCTGGGCCACCGGCACCGCCGCGAGCGACCCGGCGCAGCTGGCCGCGCTGCACCGCTCCCTCGCCGAGGGCACCTACCCGTCCCCGCGCGCCGCCGAGATCGCCCGCGGGATCCTGGAACGGCGGGCCGCCGGGAACCTGCCCGACGGCGTCCTCGGCCTCGGCTACAAGGGCGGCAGCCTGCCGGGCGTGCTCACCGCCGGGATCTCGTTGCGCCTCGCCGACGGGCGGATCGCGGCCGGATCGCTGCTGGCGCACGGCGGGATCTCCGCCGAGCAGCTGGCGACCGGTGACCCGGGCCAGCCGCTGATCAAGGCCGTGCTCGACCCCGCGTGGCGGGACCGGTTGCGCGCCGCGCTGCGCGGGTAGGGCAAGCTCGCACGGTGAGCTCCGACGACGTGCAAGGGCGGCTGGACGACCTGGAGCGCCGGGTCGCGGCGCTGGAAGGACGGCCCACCGCCGCTCCGCGGGAACCCAGCGGCGACCAGATCGAATACTCGGGACGCCTGAGCGAACCGTTCGAGCTGGAGTGGCACATCCGCGCGGATCCCGCCCAGGTGCTGGACCTGCCGGACGCGCCGCGCACCGACGTGCTCGCCGCGCTGGGGCATCCGCTGCGGGCGGCCCTGGTGCGCAGGCTCGCCGAATCGGGCCCGGCCACCGGCGCGGAGCTGCAGCAGGCGGCGGGGCTCGGTTCGCCCGGCCAGCTCTACCACCACCTGAAGGGGCTCACCGGCTGCGGACTGGTGGAGCAGGACAAGCGCGGTTCCTACCGGCTGCGCCCGCAGGCCACCGTGCCCGCGCTCGTCCTGCTCACCGCCGCCTCCGACATCGCGGGCCAGCTCCGCGGCTGAGCACCGCCGCCTCGCCGGTGGCGCGCGGCGGGCCACCGACGAGGCAGGAACCGGCGCTGGGACTCAGCCCAGCTGCGGTGCGACCTTCGCCGCGACCAGGTCGACGTGGTCGAGGTCGGAGAGGTCCAGCACCTGCAGGTACAGCCGGGTGATGCCGGTCCGCTCCCGCCAGGCGCCGATCTTGTCCACGGCCTCGGCGGGCGTGCCGGCGAGCCCGTTGGCCCGCAGCTCGTCGACGTCCCGCCCGATGGCGGCCGCGCGGCGCGCGATCTCGGCGTCGTCCTTGCCGACGCACAGCACCAGCGCCGCCGACCGCACGATCTCCCCGGCGTCCCGGCCGATCGCCGCGCACGCCGCCGCGACCCGCTCGTACTGCGCCACCGCGGTGTCGAGGTCGGTGAAGGGCAGGTTGAACTCGTCGGCGAAGCGGGCGGCGAGCTCCGGGGTGCGCTTCTTGCCCGCGCCACCGATGAGCACCGGCGGCCGCGGCCGCTGAACGGGCTTCGGCAGCCCGGGCGAGTCGGCGAGCTGGTAGTACCGGCCGTCGAAGCTGAAGGTCTCCCCGGCCGGCGTGTCCCACAGCCCGGTGATGATCTCCAGCTGCTCGGCGTAGCGGTCGAACCGCTCCTTGAGCGACGGGAACGGGATGCCGTACGCGGTGTGCTCCTCCTCGTACCAGCCGCTGCCGAGACCGAACTCCACGCGCCCGCCGGACATCTGGTCGACCTGCGCGACCGCGATCGCCAACGGCCCCGGGTAGCGGAACGTGCCCGCCGTCATCAGCGTGCCCAGCCGCACCCGCGAGGTCTCCCGCGCCAGGCCGCCCAGCGTCACCCAGGCGTCGGTCGGTCCGGGCTCACCGGACACCGAGCCCATCTTCAGGTAGTGGTCGGAGCGGAAGAACGCGTCGTAGCCGGCCGCCTCGGTGGCCTTGGCCACCCGCAGCAGGTCGTCGTAGGTGGCCCCTTGCTGGGGTTCGGTGAAGATGCGGAGTTTGAATGGCTCGGTCACGGACCCGAGGCTAGTGCCCGCAGGAGGCCCCGGCGCACGCCGCCACGCGCAGCCCCTGCATCACGGCGTCCACGACCTGGCCGACCTCGGCGCTGGTCTGCTTCGGCCGGGCGGAGCCGGCGATGGTGCTGGCCCCGGCCGACAGCGCGCCGTAGACGACGTGGGCGAGCGCTTCGATCGGCAGCGGGGTGAACTCGCCCGCGTCGACCAGCGCCTGCACCGCTTCCCGGATCACGCCGAACGTGTAGCGCTCCTCGGCCTCCCGCCAGCGCTCCCAGCCCATCACCGCGGGCGCCTCGTGCACG
This sequence comes from Saccharopolyspora sp. 6M, assembly GCF_020176775.1. Taxonomy (NCBI): domain Bacteria; kingdom Bacillati; phylum Actinomycetota; class Actinomycetes; order Pseudonocardiales; family Pseudonocardiaceae; genus Saccharopolyspora; species Saccharopolyspora sp. 6M. The sequence goes on along the minus strand of NZ_JAIUJZ010000001.1, from coordinate 1,536 downwards.
ACGATCCGCTGGTAGGACGGTTCCAGGCAGACCTGGAGGAATTCGCCGAGCCCGGCCCGCACGGTCTCCCAGATGTCGCCGCCGGCGAACAGCACCGCCGACAGCCGTCGCACCACCTGGCTCTCGACGTCTTCGAAAGCGGCCTCGAACAGCGCCTGCTTTCCGTTGAAGTGGTGGTAGAGGGCGCCCTTGGTGACGCGGGCGCGCTTGGCGATCTCGTCGAGCGAGGTGCCCGCGTAGCCCTTCTTCGTGAACAGGACCACCGCCGACTTCACCAGCGCCTGCCGGGTGCTCTCGGTGTTCTCCACGCGCCGGGAACGGGCTGTAGCCATACTCACAATCATATGACATACCCGCGGTACGGCCGCGCTGGTAGCTTCGAACACACATACTCCCGGTATGCCGCACACCCGGGGTACGCCACCGTCCAGTCTGGAGGAACCATGACCTGGAACGACTTCCACCAGCGGCAACGCGCCATCCGCGCCGTGCTCGACCACGCCGCGCGGCACCCCGCGGCACGCCTCGACCTCGACGCGGTGCCCGCGGCCGCCGCCGTGTTCGCCGACCGGGACGAACTGCTGCGCGCGCTGCACCACAAGTGGAACCGCGTGCTCACCGGACGCATCGACGTGGGCGTCGAGGACGCCGACGCCGACCCGCGCGGCGACCGGGTGGAGGCGGTCGGCGAAGCCTGGCGGCGCACCGCCACCGACGACCCCGTGCTGCGCCGCGTCCTCGACGGGCACGCGGACGAACCCGCGCTCGCCGGGCTGCGCAGGCAGGAGCTCCGGATGCTCGCCGTGTCGGCCGGGCTGGCCGAACCGGACGAGCCGGCCGACGAGCTGGACCGCGTCGGGCAGGCGTTCCTGCGGTTGCTGCGCACCGCCCCCGAGGCCCGCACCGCGCGCCGCCGCGGACCGCTCGCCCAGCTGCGCAAGCTCATCCCCAGCTTCTGACCCCGCCGCTCCGGAGCCCGGGGGCGCTCAGCGCGCGGCCACCACCTCGGGCTCCGCGGCGCGCGGACGCGGGACCACCACCCGCACCTGCTCGGTGAGTTCCCGGCGCGCCCGCGCCGAGGCGCCCAGACCGGCGACCCCGCGGTGCGCGCTCACCTCGCCCGCCCGGACCAGCTCGATCGGCCAGTCCAGCAACCGCACCGACCGGAGCAGCAGGACGAACGGCAGCAGCACCAGCGCCGCGACCAGCTCCAGCCCGGCCACCACCGACCAGCACACCGCGACCAGCAGGAACGGCACCGCCAGCAGCAGCCCGACCGGCTCGTCCAGCGACCAGTCCGGGAACCACTCCAGCGCGTCGCGCACCGAGGTCCGGCGCCGCCACGGCAACCAGCGCCGCCTGCCGTGACCGCTGACGTCGCGCACCGCCGACGCCCACCGGCACGCGGAGATCTCCACCTCGTGGCAGTCGTGCTCCGGCGCCAGCACCTCCAGCGGATCCACCAGCGGCTCGGCCGCCACCGCCGCGCGCAGCTGCTTCGCCGCGGACCGGTCCCGGACCCGCACCAGCCCGCCC